>CAIXBE010000191.1 GCA_903917595.1 uncultured Rhodobacterales bacterium | reverse complement strand
GCGGGAATGGTGATCTGGTAGTCGTTCAGTGCCGTCAGCGTGACAGTGTCGCCGGTCGCGCCCACCGCCAGCAAAAAGTCGCGTAGAAGGACACCGGAATAGGTGGCCGTGCCGTCGGTCCAGATCGTCGAAGTGGCAAACTCATGCTGCGGCAGGGTTGCGAACAACGCGGCATCCAACGCAAGCAGGCCATCGCCGTTGGTCGTCGCAATGTTGCCCGTGACTGTCAGAAGCACTTCACCGGTCGCGGCGGGCATCTCTTCGGCCAGAATCGCCGGGGCGGAAAGCGTCAAGGCCAGGGCAGCGGCCTGCAGCAGGCGGGGAATGGGGAACCAGGTCATCGGAATCAATATCCCTAAGGGCACATCGTCAGCGTCATAGCGCGTGCGCGGCCCTGCGTCGTGCGGGCATCGGGAGAGCGTTCTATCCTTTCGGATAGGTCAAAACAGGCCTGCCTCCTTGGCGATCATCGCGGCATGGGTGCGGTTGCGGGCGTCGATCTTGCGATACAGCGTCTTGACATGCAGTTTGACCGTCACCTCTTGCAGGTCAAGGTCGCGGGCGATTTCCTTGTTGGCCAGGCCCCGGCACAAAAGCCGCAGCACCTCGGTTTCACGGGGGGTCAGTTGCGCCCCGGCCAGCGTCGCCCCGGGGGCGTCGCGTTCGGTCATCATCGCCATCGGGGCATAAACCTCTCCCGCCGCCATAAAGCGCAAGGCGGCGATCAGAGTGCGGGTCGACATGGTCTTGGGCAGAAAGCCCGCCGCTCCTTCAGCCAACGCCTGTTCCGCGACCGACCGCGGCGCGGAGCCCGACAGGATCGCGACCGGGGTGCCCGGACGCGCGGAGCGCATCGCGGCAAGCCCCGCCAGCCCGTTCATTCCCGGCATCATGTAGTCAAGCAGGACCAGGTCATGCCCGCCATCCAGCCGCGCCGCCTGCAGCGCCTGCGGAAAGTCGTTGGCAACGTCGACCGTGAATCCCGGTTCCAGCCGCAAAAACGCGGCAATCGCGTCGCGCACCAGTTCCTGATCATCGGCCAAAAGTATCTTCATCGCAGTCTCACGCTGTCAACAGGGTGGTGCTAGACAAGGCTCCGGGCAAAATTGTGGCCGGGATTCGCCGCTTTTCATTTTATGGCAAGACTTTCGATCAGAGTGATCGGCGTCAGGACCCCGCCAAGCAGTTGCAGACTGGGCAAAATCTCTCCGATCGCAACATTCCAGCTTCCCAAGGCCGACCGTGGCACAAAGACCACATCCCCGGGCTCCAACGGGAAGTCCAGGCCCCGGCCCGCCAGCATCGCGCTGGCGTCGACCAGGATCAACTCGCCCGTGGTGGTCGAGGTGGCGCGAATGATCCGGATCTCGGCGGGATGCGAGGCGCCGGGGATCGGACCGCCAGCGATGGACAAAACCTGCAACAGCGTCCGCCCCTCGGCCCCGAATGCCACCGCCTGCGGGCTGGCAACGGCACCAAGGGCATAGACCGACATATCCTCCTTCAGCGGCGCGAACAGGACATCGCGCGGCTTCATCCAGACGTTCTGCTCAAACGCCCCGTTTCGCAAAAGTGCGTTAAGGTCGACCGTGCAGATCCGGTTGTCGCGCAACAGCCGCGCGCCGGGAAGATAAGCATCGGGGCCAAGCCCCCCGGCCAGCGCCACCGCCTCCAGCACATTGGTCGCGCCCTTCATGTAGCGCACGCCAGGCTCGCGGAATTCACCCAGGAAATACAGCGGCGCGCTTTCGGCACCGATCAGTTCAACCGTGATCCATGGATTGATGAAATGCGCGCTGTAGGCGTCTTTCAGTTCGGCCTGAATCTCGCGCGTGGTCTTGCCGCCGACACGGACCAGTTCAACGATCGGCAACTGCACATAGCCCACGTCATCGACCCGCGCGGTCAGGTCGGTCAGGCCCGGCTCGCCGAAGATGTTGAATTTGAGGTTGTCGCCCGGCCCGACATGATAACCGACTGTCGGCGTAAATTCGGCCCCCGCGCCAGAGCCGCCCTTGACCCCCGCTGCAAGCCGGGTGTCGCCGCAGAACGGCGCGCCCGAGCGCGCAACGGCGGGGGCAGAGACGGCCATTCGTTCGACCACGCCATCATGTTGCAAGGTGGTGCGGTCCAGGCTGGGTGTGCAAGCGGCCAGCAGGGCTGTCAGCGCAAGGGCCCAGCCGCATCGCCCTATCCGAAGGGATAATCCCTCACCCCAAACGTACATCGCCGCGACCCTTGTTTGCCAAAGTGCTTCCTTTGGCCCTGAAACCTATCCCGCCTGACGGCAGACTTTCCTGATGGGGATCGGATATCAAGGGCGCAGTCAATAGGTTGCTGAAAGTTCCGTCGATGATCACACTTCTCAATGCCGCCCCGGATACGGGCAATCAAGGGGTTTCGGCCTTGTGCCTTTCGGCGCTGGCCGGACTGGCTGCCCGCGATGCCGGGCCACTGGCGGTTGCCGACCATGGACGCGGGGTTCGGCAGTCGGACATGGGCTTTGCCAATGTCGCCCGGGTGGGTCTGACGCACAACCGCCGGTTCTGGCGCGGCGATAGTCTTGCGACGGTGCGCGCCATGGCGCGCATCGGGGGGGGGCCCAGCGCCTCGGCCCGAGTAATTGCAGGATCGCGGGCCATTCTGGACGTCTCGGGTGGGGATAGTTTTACCGACCTTTACGGTCCGCGCCGGTTCCGCGCGATGGTGCTGACCAAGCGGCTGGCGCTGGACAACGGTTTGCCGCTGATCTTGTTGCCGCAGACCCTGGGGCCGTTCCGTGACCCGGCCAACCGGGCCGAGGCGGTAAGCATCCTGGCTGCGGCCCGCGCCGTGTGGCTGCGCGATGCGGCCAGCTATCATTTCCTGCAAGAGGTGCTTGGCGCGCGGTTTGACCCGGACCGGCATCGGCTGGGGCTGGACATGGCAGTTGCGCTGCCCAGCCGGGTGCCAACCGGTCTGTCGCCGAAACTTAAACTGTGGCTATCGGCGGCGCGTGGCTTTCCTTTGGCGGGGCTTAATGTCTCGGGTCTTTTGACGCAGGACGCCGTGGGCGCACAGGCAACCTTTGGCCTGGCTGACCGCCACGACCACCAGATCGAAGCCGCCGCGCGGGCGATCCTTGACCATGCGCCGAACATGCGCCTGTTGCTGGTGTCGCACGTCCACCGCGACATCGGCGACCGTGAAAGCGATCTTGCCGCTGCACTGGCACTGAAGGCCCGGCTGGAGTCGGCCTATCCCGACCGGATCGAAGTGCTGCCCGGTCGTCCAGACGCGATGGAACTGAAGTGGGTTCTGTCACGGCTGTCGTGGTTCGCAGGCGCGCGGATGCATGCGACGATCGGGGCATTCTCGTCGGGCACGCCGACGCTGGGCCTGGGCTATTCCGACAAGACCGCAGGGGTCTTTGCGCAATGTGGGATCGGTGAACACGTCGCCGACCTGAGACAGATGGATGCGGCAGCGCTTGCAACGGCGGTTCGTGCGTCACTGGATCAACGCGAGGCGACGTCGCTGGATCTGGCGAAACGGCTACCGGCGCTGCTGGAGCGGGCCGAAGCACAGATGGACGCAATCGTCCAGCAGATCAGGGGCTAGGAAATGCGCCCGAAGTCGATGCGCCCGAAGACGATGCGTATGGCTACACTGGTCGGTTGGACCGTGCCGCTGTTGGCCGAAGCCGGTGCGCTGGCGCGGTCTGCCATCCTGGCGCGCGTCATCGGTGGGGACGAACTTGGCCGGGCCATGGTGCTGACTCTTGTCCTGCGGCTGGCCGAAATGGTCAGCGATGTCGGGATCGAACGACTTCTCATGCAGCGGCCCGGGGTTCTGCCCCCCGCGTTGCTGGCGGCCCTGCACGGGGCATCCTGGTTGCGCGGGTTGGGGATGGCCGCGTTGCTGGTGGCTTTGGCCCTGCCGATGGCCTCGGCCTTCCAGGGCGGGGCGAGTGTGGCGATTTATGCCGCGCTCGCCCTGGCACCGCTTTTGCGGGGCGGCTTGCATCTTGACTATCGGCTGGCCGAGCGTGACCGGCGACTGGGGCCGCTGGCTGTGGTCGAAGGTGGTGCTGTGCTGGCAATGCTTGCCGCTGTGCCGATGGCATTGGCAGTCTGGGGCGATCACCGTGCAATGCTTTTGATCCTGCTGGCCCAGGCGTTCGCGCAGGTTGTGTTGTCGCATCTGGTGGCGCGGCAGCGCTATCGGTTGGCGCTGGACCGCGCCGTGCTGGCCGAGGTGCTGGGCTTCGGCGCTCCTTTGGTCCTGAACGCCGGGCTGATGTTCTTGACGTTTCAGGCCGACCGTCTGCTGGTTGCCGGCTGGTATGGCTGGACCGAGGTTGCCGTCTACGGCGTGGCGCTGCAGCTCGCGATGTTGCCTGCGCAAATCGCCGGACGGGCAGCTGGATCGCTGCTTGCGCCCCGCCTGCGCGGGCTGACAGGCGCTGCGCTGACCCCGGTCGCACGGCAGGCGGTGGGGCTGTATCTGCTGGCGGGTCTTGGATTTGCTGCAGGCTTTGCGCTGTTGGCCCCGCCCGCGATCGAGCTTGTCTATGGTGCGGGGTTCCGGCCTGACCTGTCGTTGGCGCTTGCCTTCGGTCTGGCCGCCGGAGCGCGCATCCTGCGCACGCCGCTGTCGCAAATTGCCGTGGCTCTTGGCCGCACGGGTGACCCGGCCCGCGCCAACCTGTGGCGTGCCATGGCGCTGGGTCCGGCGCTGGCGGCAGCCTGGTTCGGCCTGCCGTTGACCGCGATCGCGGCGACTGCCGCGCTTGGCGAAACCCTGGCCACCCTTCGCGCGCTGCACCTGGGCCGTGCCGTCCTTTTCCCCTTTCCTGCAAAGGCCTACGCATGACCCGTCCTGATCCGATTACCGATGCCGTCAAACGCAATCTTTGCACCGGCTGCGGAGCTTGCGCCGGGGCCTTTCCCGCTGCGATCCGCATGGTCGATGATC
>CAIXBE010000190.1 GCA_903917595.1 uncultured Rhodobacterales bacterium | reverse complement strand
TGTTCCGCGATGGGGCGTTCGCAGCCCTCGCAGTGATATTCGGCAGCGTCAGGCCGCGCCTTTTCCCAGCGCAGCCGCTCGAACTTCAGCCACTGGAACTGGCGGCAATGCGGACACGGCACGAAGAACCGGCGCTGGTCGCTGGCCTCGTATTCCCGCTCGATCCGGCTCAGCCCCCGGATCGTCGGCGTCGAGACCAGAAACACCTTGCGCCGGTGGGCGAAGGTCAGCGACCGCGCCTCGGCAAGGCTGACCGGATCGCCCTCCTCATCCGCCGATGCCGGATAGGCGTCGACCTCGTCCAGAAAGATGTAGCGCGCCGGGGTCGAGCGCAGCCCGACCGCCGAGTTTGCCCCTGTCATGATCAGGATGCCGCCTGCGAATTCCTTCGACAGCATGGTGTTGCCGGCATCGCGCGACCTGGCCGGTTTGACCCGTTCACGCAGGGCAGCACTGTCCTCGATCAGCGGATCGATCCGCTGGCGCGAATTGCGTTTGGCCAGTTCCACGGTCGGCTGCACCGCCAGCATCGGCCCCGGCGCCTGGTGGATGGCAAAACCGATCCAGTTGTTCCCGGCTTCGGTGGCGCCGACCTGTGCTGCCTTCATGAACACGATGCGCTGGACGGCGGAACTCGGCGATAGGGCATCCATGATCTCGCGCATGTAGGGCGTGCGCGACGTGCGATATCGCCCCGGCTCGGCGCTGGCGCGCGACCCCAGCATCCGGTGCGCATCGGCCCATTGCGAAACGGTCAAATCGGCATCGGGCCGGATGCCCAAGCCCCAGGACCGCAGCAGATCTTCAGCGCCATCGAAGGACGAAGGTCCGTCCATGCCGTCAGGATAGGTCGATGCGGACCTCGGCGAGGCTTTCGAGTTGGGCGCGGACATGGGCTTCCAGAACCTTCTGCATCATGGCGGGCTCCAGCACTCCGTGATCCACGATCATCACCCCCAGTTCCGATGCCATCAGCGCCGCTGCCCGCGCGGGCCAGGTCACCCAGGCATCGCGCTCCTCCCGCGCCAGCCGGAACACCAGCCCCACCGCGCGATTGCGGTCGATCAACTCGCCCTTCAGCTTGGCGAGCTTCAGTTTGCGCTCCTGCGCCTTCAGCACCTCGTTGGCGGTCTTGGCCTGCAGGAAAGTGGTGCCGCCACCGGTCACAGGCGGCACCAGACCGTTCTCACGCAAGGTATCGCCGACAGCTGACAGCGCGGTGTCAGGCACTGGTTTCAGCTTGGGTGGCGGTGCATTTTCTGACGCACCGCGCTGTTTCGCAGGATCCGTCATCGCGGCCCGCTGCGCATCGGATGCGACGGCATCAATCGAGCCATCAGCGTGCTGAACCAGCCGCCCGGCCTCCTTGGCTTTCTGGATAGCACCCCGCGACAACCCGACATGGGCGGCATACTGACGCTCGCTCATGCCCTCCATCACATGCTCCGATTATCATTCAAAACCATGGTCTTATTCGGTTGATAAGCATCCGGACGAGAGCGAACGTTGCTCAACCGAAGCGATGCAGCTTGATCAAGGAGCCTTCAATATGACCCGCAGTACGACCGACAACTCCAAAGCCCTGAACGCCTTCCTTGCCGCCAAACACGAGATCGACGGGATGCTTGCTCGGCTGGCAACCCTCAGCGCTGACCATTTCGAGACCAGCCCCGACGAGATTGATTGGGGGCACGTCGGCACCCTGCAGCACTACCGCGCCAAGCTGCGCGAGATCAGCGACAGCGCCTTCAAGGAAGGCGAATACGCCGGGTAACCCTTCCGGCCCTGATCCCGGACGGCCCGCCGCCACGGCGGGCTTCAACCGGTGGAAGCCCCTGCATGTCGCACGGGCCAAAACCGGAGACCCACCATGACCCAGATCCAGCTTTCCGACGCCCAGGCCGTCCTGCTGTCTGCCGCCTGCGCCCGCGAGGACGCGATGGTCTTTCCCGTCACCGCCAGCCTCAAGGGTGGCGCGGTCGGCAATGTCTGCAAGAGCCTGCTCGCGCGTGGGCTGATCGAGGAGGTCCCTGCCACCGACCTCAACACCGTCTGGCGGCACGACGAGGAGCGCGGGCCCATCACCCTGCGCGCAACCGAACTGGCGCATCAGACGCTTGGGATTGCTGATCCACACGCTGCGGACACGGCACCCGCCGACTACGCACCGCGGATAGACTCTCCACGCCTGCGCAGCGGCACCAAGCAGGAAGCAGTGATCGCGCTCCTGAAATCCGAAGCCGGGGCGACCGTCGAAGAGATCATGGCCGCCACAAACTGGGCTGGACATACCACAAGGGGGTTCCTCTCTGGCGCGCTGAAGAAGAAGCTGGGACTGGCCGTCACCTCGGAAAAGGTTGAAGGCCGGGGACGGGTTTATCGCGCTCCATAACCAAGCCAAGGGGCGAACTCAGAGCATCACGCAATATGTAGTAGATGACATCTTGCAGAATCGTAACGGCTCGCGTCTCCTGATGACAGTGTCGGCCCGCCTGGTCGAACTTCGAGGGTTGGGCAATTGTCCTGCCAACCTTACTGCCTTGACTGGGCCAGCCTCGCGCTGGCCCATTTTTTATTCGTCGGATTTCAACGCGGCCGTGATTTGGGCGCGCGTCAGGCCGAACTGGCGCGACAGCGCCGCAGGCTTTACGCCTGCCTTGATCGAGGAACGGATCAAGCTGATTTGCGATCTGGTCAACTGCGACAAGGCGGGGTCCGGCGCCCCCTGACGTGGCGGTTCGCGCTCGTGCTTCGATGCAGCGAGCCCACGACGCTGCATCTCGACAGCCACAGCATCTGCCAGACGAACGACGTCTGCTTCAGACAAATGACGCAGGGAGTCGGCAAGAGCCTTCGGCAGCACCGTGCGTGGAGCGCCCTCCCCGTAGGACGACCCAAGCGTGTCATGATCTTTCGGGTGTTCTTTCCGGCGACTCATATCGGCCAGAGTCGACCATCGGAGGCCCCTTGCCAAGCCCCTCAAACACCCGCCGCAGCAGATAGCTGCGCGCCAACGAGACGCCGACAAAGACCAAACCGATCGCCAGATGCTCGCCGAGCGCGGCTTCGATCCCGAACCACGGGAACACGGCGATCTGCGTGGCGATGGCCAGACCGTAGCCAACGACGACATTCGCCGCAGCCTCGACCAGCGACATGGCACGGGACTGTCTCATGCAGCAGCTTCGGCCGGGGCTTCGGCGTCGTCGCCAAGCCGCTCGGTCCTCACCTGCGCGAAGGTCCGGCCATCGCCGTCGAGGATCGCATCACGCCCCGTATCTGCCTGCCAGCGTTCGACGGCGACGTCGATGTAAGCCGGGCTGATTTCCATCGCAAAGACGCGGCGGCCATTCGCCTCGCCCGCCATGATCTGCGAACCCGAACCGCAGAACGGCTCGTAGCAAAGCCCGCCGCGCGCCACATGCTGGCGCATCGGGATGCCGAAAGCGTCGAGCGGCTTCGGCGTCGGATGATCGGGCCGGTCATCCTTGGCAAAACTCGGCAGCGCCCATGTCGAGGCCAAGGTTTCTTCCGCCACTTTCGGCGGCCGATTGCCCCTGATCCAGCCCATGAAACAGGGCTCGTGCTTCCACAGGTAATGCGATCGGGTCAGAACCCCGCGGTCCTTCACCCAGATGATCTGCTGGTGGACGAAAGCGCCCGCCTTCTCCCAGCAAGCCTCAAGCATCGCCTGGCGGCGCGAGGCGTGCCAGCAGTACCAGGCCGCATCCTCGGCGATGGCTTCCGCGACGGCAGCCGCGATGAAGCCGTCGTAAAGCTCGGCCCCCTGCGAACTATCATCCCAAGTGGTGCCGTAGGACGCCGGCCAATCCTTGTTGCGCGTCGGATGGTTCGAGCCATCATAGTCAACCAGATACGGCGGGTCGGTGGCGAACAAGATCGCCCGCTCGCCATTCATCAGACGACGCACATCGGCCGCGCTGGTGCTGTCACCGCACAGCAACCGGTGGTCGCCAAGGATCCACAGATCGCCGGTGCGAGATGCCGGGTTTCGGGGCGGTTCGGGGATGTGGCTACCGTGCTGAAAAAAACCGCTATCGCTGCCACCACCGCCAACTTCACCTCCAGCAAAACCACAGCCTGAATCAAGCGCGGATCTCTCGC
>CAIXBE010000189.1 GCA_903917595.1 uncultured Rhodobacterales bacterium | reverse complement strand
CGCGTTCAGCGCAGAGATCGACATTTCCGCATCCTCGGCCAGCCGTTCCTGCGTCGGGAAACAGCCGAAATCGGGATTATGCCGGTCGCAGAGAAACCAGAGCACGATCTTGGTGGCAGGTTTCAGCCCGCGCTGTTGGATGGCCCAGACAGTTGCCTTGTGGCTCATGGTGCTGCCCTCCGCGCTGGGCGGACACGGCTGGTGAACCCGTGATCCGCCAGTGCGCCCAGCGCATCGTCCAGGCTGCGCACTAGCGCCCAGCCGAAGCCCTGTGCCAAAACGGCATCGCGGAATACTTCCTGATCGGCGCGCAATCGACCCTTGGGTGCCTTCAGTTCCAGAAACAGGATGCGCCCATCGCACATCACCATCAGATCGGCAAAACCGGCATGCACGCCCATGCCGACCAGGATCGCCTGACGTTTTGCGCCGCGGGGACCGGCTTCGGTCACCTCGTTGGCGCAGTGGTGGATGATGGCGGTGCGGGGCAGGGCGACGCGCAACGCCTGCACGACGGAGCGCTGAAGATCGGCCTCGGGGGTGCCACGACGCGTCATCGTGCTGCCCTCCCGTTGGCTTCACGCTGAGCACGCTGCACTGGTCGCCGCGCGTCGATCACAACCAGCAACACCCGGGCGTCCTTGCGCTCGGCGGCAGTATCGCCATGGGTGGCAAGAACAGTGCAGGCGAGGCGGATCAGGTGGTCGCTGTGATGGGCGACGTCTGCGATGACGGCGCGGGCCTCGGCGACACGGTCGGCCGGCCAGTCGGAGTTGCGGGCGCGCAGATGCATCATCGGCGCCCTCCGGAACGACGGCGGCGCGGGGCGGCCTGCTCTTGTTCCTCCAGCCATTCCTCAACGGCGGCGCGACGGTAGTAGACCTTCCGCCCGGCGCGAACGCAGGCAGGACCGGTGCGCTGGGCCTCCCAGCGGCGCAGCGTGTCGATGGACAGGCCGAGTTCGACGGCGAGATCAAGACGGCTGATCCAGCCGACCAGCAGTGTGCGGGGTTTGTCCTTTGGGTCTGGCATCGATCCAAGGCGTGGCATTGGGGTCTCCCTGTTCCAGGCCCCTTTGACGGCGGGCGTCAGTGGGCGGTTGCAGAGAGCAGTGAGCGCAGGGGCGAAGGGGTGGCGGGAAGGCGCAGGGTGGCGCAAAGGAAGGCACCCTCGCGCCACCCCTTGTTTCATTGGGTTTTGCGCGTCGGGCGGCGTGGCGTGTGGTTGGGCAAGCCGTCGTGGCCAATGGGCCAAATGGACGCCAAAGCTGCAAACACCTGCGAACACCCGGATTTACAGGTGATTGACCGGCATTGGCAGGCAAAGAGGGGGTGGCATCCGGCGCGGCACCCCTGCCACCCATTGATTTGCTTGGAGATTTACAGACTCGGCATGCCTTGCATCGGCGACTCCAGTCAGGCGGACGCCAGGTAGGGCGCGGGAGAGGCTGACAGCGATGATCACACGCGCCGATGATCGGCCCAGCCAGCGCTGAATTCTCAATAAAACAAGGGGTGGCGCAAAGCGGGCGACCTTTCCGCCACCCTGCGCCTTCCCGCCACCCGAACTGCCATGCTTGCCTTGATAGTGCGGCGAAACCACGCCTCATGTCGGATGCAAGAAGGATCCAACGCATGCCCGAACGCATCAAGCTGACTGAAAAAGTGCTCCGTGAAGCCGTACCCATTGTGGGGCGCGACTACCAGATATTCGACACGGAGGTGCGCGGGTTCGCCGCCTGCATCTACCGCGGGGGCGGCCGGGCCTTCACGCTGGACTACCGCCATGCCGGGCGGCAGCGCCGTATGACCTTCGGACGCTGGCCGGAATGGACAGTATCGGGGGCGCGTGAGCGGGCCAAGGAAATCCGGCGCGCGATCGACGCTGGTGCCGACCCTCTAGCCCAGCGCGGGGCGCTGCGCGAAGCGCCGCGTGTGGACGACCTGATCGAACGCTACTGCGCCCAGCATCTGCCGAAGCTGGCTGAACGCAATGCGTCCGACCAAAAGTCCGCGCTGGCCAAGATGGTGGCCCCGGTCTGGGGCCGGAAACTGGTGACGGAAATCACCTCGACCGACGTCGACAAGCTGCTGAACAAAGTGGCCGAGGGTCGGCCCCGGCCGCACAAGGAGAAGCCCAACAACCGGGCCAAGAAACTGCAGCCCGCTAAGCCCACGCCGGTGCGCGCCAACCGCATCGGGGAGGTGCTGCGCAAGATGTTCACCTTGGCGGTCGAATGGGGGTGGTGCGAGGACAATCCCGCCCAGCGCTTCCATCGCCGGATTGAAACTGCGCGAGAGCGGTTCCTGTCGAAGGACGAGATCAACAGCCTCGCCGCAGCACTCGATGCCGCAGAGGACCGCCGCGCAGCCGACATCATCCGAATGTGCATGCTGACCGGCGCCCGACTTGGAGAGGTGCGGCAGGCGCGATTTGAACAGTTCAACCTTGAACACATGAGCTGGTCAAAGCCGCCCGCCATGACCAAACAGCGCCGAGTCCACCGTGTGCCGATCTCGGACGAAACCGCCAGCATCGTGCGCCAGCGCCAGTTGATGGTGCCGCGCGGCACGCCGTGGCTGTTCCCCAGCGACACGCCGGGCCAGCCCGTGCAGGAGGTGCGACGGTTCTGGGCGCAGATCCAGAAGGAGTGTGGGCTGCAGGAAGTCCACATCCACGACCTTCGCCACACCTTTGCATCCCTGCTGGTCAGCGGCGGGGCTTCGCTGGAAATGATTGGCAAGCTGCTGGGCCACAGCCAGATGCAGACGACCCTGCGCTATGCCCACCTGATGGACTCGCCCCTGCGCGCCGGGGTGGACGCGGTCGCCAGCGCCTTCCGGCCAAAGCCCCGGTTGGTTCACGATGCCGATGATCAAGGTGGCCGAAAGACCGCG
>CAIXBE010000188.1 GCA_903917595.1 uncultured Rhodobacterales bacterium | reverse complement strand
TGGGGCGCGTTCCCGAGGCTGTCGGCCTTCTCCGGCTTTTTCTTCGATATGGTTAATGGGCGGCCAACATGGGACTTCTGGCGATCCGCACTCATTTCGACCACGCCCGACCATTTGCGGGGTGTCGAGGCGATGCTGGAGGTCAAGACCCGCGTCGCCCCCTATCTGCAGGTGCAACTGGTCGCCTTTCCGCAAGCCGGGCTTTACCGAACCGCCACCGGGCGCGCGAACCTGATCCGGGCGCTGGACATCGGGGTAGATGTCGTCGGCGGCATCCCGCATTTCGAACGCACGATGGAAGAAGGCGCGGACAGCCTGCGCGATCTGCGTCGGATTGCCGCCGACCGGGGCCTGATGTGGGACGTTCATTGCGACGAAACGGATTATCCGCTTAGCGGGCATGTGGAAACAATGGCGCGCGAGGTGACATGGCACAGACTTGGCGGCCGCGCGGCGGGCAGTCACCTGACCTCGATGCATTCGATGGACAACTTCTATGTCTCCAAACTTTTGCCGCTTATGGCGGAATCCGGGATGACAGCCATTCCGAACCCCTTGATAAATATCACGTTACAAGGCCTGCACGACACATACCCCAAACGCCGGGGCCTGACCCGGGTCAAAGAGATGCAAGTGATGGGCATCCATGTCGGCTGCGGGCAGGATTGCGTGCTGGACCCGTGGTATTCACTTCGAACCGGCGACATGCTGGACGTGGGCTTCATCGGGCTGCACGTCGCGAAAATGATCCATCCAGTTGAAATCGAACGATTTTTTCCATGGTGACCGATACGAACGCCCAGATCATGGGCCTTGAAGACTACGGTCTTCGGCCTGGAGGCCGGGCCGATCTGGTCGTTCTGGACGCAGGCAATGTGATCGAAGCTCTGCGCCTGCGACCTGCCCGATTGGCCGTCGTGGCGCGTGGCAAGGTTGTGTCCGAAACACCACGAAGTGACGCAATAGTCACCTTGCCCGGCCGCGCGGCCACAATTCGGTGCAGACACCCATAGGGTGAAAGGCCGGTCGCTGACCGTTTGCGGAAGTGATGAAGAACTCTTGGTAATACTTTGATATAAAATGATTAAAATTTTCACCACCATCTTTTCGGAGGGCGCCCCTTGATGTCAAGTGCGCGCGCCGAAACCGATTGCTCACGCCAAGGTTGCTGAATCGATCCTTCAAGATTCCACTCAACCGCCCCATTTTCGCCGTCATCCACAACCAAGCATGAACGCGTTGATTGGTGCGCGCATGTGGACGATGCTATTTGGATCGGTTGCGGAAGGCGAGCTTGCCTTCGGTTATCTTGGTTGACTGGCGTTGGCCTGAACATGGTGCTTGCGGAAAAAGGATGGTCGGGATGGCACAGCAAAAGGCTGTCGAGGCTCCGGAAGATGGCATGGACGATGTAGTCGACGAGCTTGCACCAGGAACAAAGCTCCTGCGGGGCCAGTATACGATTGTCCGCTACCTTAACAGCGGCGGCTTTGGCATCACTTACCTTGCCAAGGACAGCCTGGACCGCAACGTGGTCATCAAGGAATGCTTCCCAAGTTCGTTCTGCCGCCGGTCAAAGACGGTTGTGGCTGCGCGGTCGCGGGCCCATACTGCGGAACTGCGGTCGGTGGTGCAGCTTTTCGTCCGCGAAGCACGCAACCTTGCCAAGATCGTTCATCCGAACATTGTCGCAGTGCATCAGGTCTTCGAGGACAATTTCACCGCCTACATGGCGATCGACTTCATCGACGGGCTGGACCTGCAAGAGGTGATTGAAGGCAAGGGCAAGCTGCCCACAGCCAAAGAAATCGTCGTCATCACGGAAAAGCTGCTGGCCGCCGTGGGGTTCATCCACTCCAGCGACATGCTGCACCGCGACATCTCGCCCGACAACGTTCTGATCGACAAGACCGGTGAGCCGATCTTGATCGACTTTGGCGCGGCCCGCGACGAGGCCAGCCAGAAGAACCGCGCCATGTCGGCGCTGCGGGTGGTCAAGGACGGCTACTCGCCGCAGGAATTCTACATCGCCGGGTCCGAGCAGGGTCCGTGGAGCGATCTTTATGCGTTGGGCGCGACGCTTTTTCATCTGATTTCCGGCGAGGCCCCGACAAACGGCCAAGCGCGACTTGCGGCTTTGGCTGAGGGCCGCCCTGACCCATATAACGCACTTGAGGGCCGGTTTGCGGGCTATCCGCCCGGGTTTCTTGCGTCGATCGACAAAGCGATGCAGACCCTTCCGGCCAAGCGGGTCCAGTCGGCTGCACAATGGCTTGCGATGTTCAAAAGCCCGGATGCCCGGCCTCAGGGCACCGGGGAAAGCGTTCAAAGCGCGGTCCGGGCGATGGTGGTTGATTCAGTTGCCAACGGAAGCGCTCTGCAAGCAGCCGTTCCGCGTGGCGCGCCGGCACAGGAAGTGATGCCCGTGGTGGCCCGCGAGCCGGACGCAGAACTTTATGTGGACGATGATCCGTCGCACGATTCAGAACCGGATCAAAGGGATCTTGCTCCGGCCCATATGTTTGGAAACCCGCCGGATTTCGTCGGACTTACCGCAGGCAAGGCCACTACCCTGCCACCGAAAAAAGGCGGAAATCTGCAGGTGGTCCTGGGCGTTGCTTTCGCACTTGCCGTTGTCGGTGGCGTCTACCTGATGATGGGTGGCGAGGAGGCCGCCGACGTAGCTGATGTCACCGAAGTGACTTCCGCCGTAGCCGACGTGGCCGAGACGGCCCCTGCCGCAGTTGAAGTCGCGTCAGCCGACCCGGCCCCGGCAGCCGTCGAAACCGCAACGACGCCTGAACCGATTGTAGAACCCGAACCCGAAGCTGAACCCGAAGTGACGGCGACCGAAACCGCGATCGTGGCGACGCCGGAACCGGTGGCCGAGCCTGAGCCGGCAGTCGAAGCAGTCGCTGCGGTTGAGCCCGAAGCCGTCAGCACGCTTGCACCTCCGGTCGGCAAGATTCTCGCGAACCAGGTCGGCTTTGCTGCCTGGGATGCAGAAATACCGTTCATGGAGGAAAACCGGATCATCGGCGGGGAAAAGGTGGCGATTGTATCGCGCCTGCTGCCGACGACGGACATCGCAATCTCTGGCAACTGGCTGGC
>CAIXBE010000187.1 GCA_903917595.1 uncultured Rhodobacterales bacterium | reverse complement strand
ATCCCGCGGAAGTTGGTCTTGGGGATGGCGGTCTTGGCGTCAGCCTCGCCCCGGCGTTGGTTGATCACCGCCTCGATCGCGCGCATTTCCTTGTAGGCGATGACCAGGAAGTTGCCCGATCCGCAGGCGGGGTCAAACACCCTGATCTTGGCCATTCGGTTGCGCAGGTTCAGCAGTTTGCGTGGGTTGTCGCCCGCCTCCTCCAATTGCGCACGCAGATCATCGAGGAACAGCGGGTTCAGCACCTTCAGGATGTTCGGCACCGAGGTGTAGTGCATGCCGAGCGCGGACCGCTCACCCTCATCCGCGACCGCCTGGATCATGCTGCCGAAGATGTCGGGGTTGATCTTGGTCCAGTCGAGGCTGCCGATGTGCAGAAGGTAGCTGCGCGCGATCTTGGAAAAGCCGGGCACGTCGGTCGAGCCGCCAAAGAGCCCGCCGTTCACGTAAGGGAAGACATCGGCCCAAGGGCGCAGGCCCGAAGTGGCGCGGTCGGCCAGATTGGTGTTCATCGCGCGGAAAAGTTCGCTGATGACCCAGTGGGTGTTGGAACTGTCCTTCTCGCTCATCTGGTCGATGGTGGCGGTGAACAGTCCCTTTGAAAGAAAGATCCCGGTGTCTTCGGCGAAGAAGCAGAAGATAAGCCGCGCCATGAAGTGGTTCATGTCCGGACGGCGCGCTTCGGTCCCCCATTCGGGGTTGTCCTTCAGGAGTTCGACATAAAGCCGGTTCAGGCGACCGGTGGCCTTGATGTCAAAGGCGCTTTCGCGGATCTGCTTGACGGTGGTGATGCCTGCAAGCGGCAGGAAGAAGCCGAAGTGGTCGGGAAAGTCCTTGAAGGCGCAAGCGATGGCGGGATCGTCCGAAGTGAGGTCCTCGGCCTCCAGCGTCTCGCCATCGGTGGCCAGGATGAAGCGGGCCTTGCCACGGGTGGTGGCGGGGCTGTTGCGAAGGGCCGCGAGCGTGGCGGAAACCTTGCCGGTATCGCAGGTGGTGATGTGGATGTTGTTGGTCTGCAGCACGCCGCCGAGGTCGGATTTGTTCGACACACCCGTGCGCAGGCGTTTCAGCGTGGTGTCCTTGTTCCCAAAGGCCTCCAGGAACTGGAAAGGGAATTCCTGCCGGTCAAAGGGTTTCTCGGCCAGCTCGGAGATGGCCTGTTCAATTTCAACTGCGTTCATATTTTCACGATATTGGACAGACGATACGCTGAGTACAATGGGTCGTGCGCGTTCGCCTGTCAAAGGCCTCAACCGAGTTGAACGTCGGTGGCATTTGTTTGAGGAAGGAACCGAGATCCAAAACCGGGCGCAGGTCAGAGAAAATCTACCAAGGACAGGCACTTATAGTCTAATCACGAATCCGGTGCAGTCATGAGGTCCAGAGAGTATCGGCCCCGAGAGACTACTACTGAGTCATTTGGCGTTGCGGGCAGTGCTCAGCCCGTCCCGCATAACCCCCGAAAACAACGGAAAAATCCGGCCGCGGCCGGATCGGGAGAACGCTTTCGCGAGGGCAAATGGCGGAGGGAACGCGACTGCGGTCGAACCTTCTCTGACACCAGTCATTGAAATTACTACACTTTTTCAACTGCCGCTTTGGGTGCTCTGCTCAGGTGTGATCGGTTCGGCCTCGCATTGCATCTCTAGCTGAACCGTGCGATCTATATGTTATAGTATAACATAACGGAGATTCGCATGACCGACAGCCGCCTTCCCGTGACCGTCCTTTCCGGCTTTCTGGGCGCGGGCAAGACCACCCTTCTGAACCACGTCCTGAACAACCGCGAGGGTCGGCGGGTGGCAGTGATCGTCAATGACATGTCCGAGGTCAATATTGACGCCGACCTGATCCGCGAGGGGGCGGAGCTGTCGCGGTCCGAGGAAAAGCTGGTCGAGATGTCGAATGGCTGCATCTGCTGCACACTGCGCGGCGACCTGCTGGATCAGGTGCGCAAGCTGTCGGACGAGGGGCGCTTTGACTATCTGCTGATCGAATCCACCGGCATTGCCGAGCCGTTGCCTGTGGCCGCGACCTTTGATTTCCGCGATGAGGATGGCGACAGCCTGTCCGACGTGGCGCGGCTGGATACGATGGTGACGGTCGTCGATGCGATCAACTTGCTGCGCGATTTCGCCAGCCATGACTTTCTAACCGACCGGGGAGAAAGCCTGGGCGAGGATGACACCCGCACGCTGGTCAATTTGCTGACCGAGCAGATCGAGTTTGCCGATGTCGTTGTGTTGAACAAGACCTCGGATGCGGGCCCCGAACGCACCGATGCCGCGCGCAAGATCATCAAGGCGCTGAACCCCGATGCGCGGCTGATCGAGACGGATCAATCCCGCGTGGCGGCCGATGCGATCTTTGACACCGGCCTGTTCGACTTCGACCGCGCGCATGAGCATCCGTTCTGGGCCAAGGAGCTGTACGGCTTTGCCCATCACACGCCTGAGACCGAGGAATACGGGATCACCTCTTTCGTCTACCGCGCCCGTGCGCCGTTTCACCCGGGTCGCATCCATGCCGTCCTAAACGGCGACCTGCCCGGCGTGATCCGGGCCAAGGGCCATTTCTGGCTGGCCTCGCGCCCGAACTGGGTGGCAGAGTTTTCGCTGGCGGGGGCGGTGTCCTCGGTCACGCCTTTGGGTGGCTGGTGGGCGAGCGTGCCAAAGGAACGTTGGCCCACGCACCCCGATGCGCTGGCAGAAGTGGCAGGCAAGTGGGCCGAACCCTGGGGCGACCGGCGGCAGGAACTGGTGTTCATCGGTGCGGGGATGGACGAGACGGCGATCCGAGCGAGGCTCGACGCAGCGTTGATCCCGGCGGAGGACTTTGCACCCGCCGCCTGGACAAACCTGACCGATCCCTTCCCCGAATGGCGGCGGACGCAGGCGGCATGACATGGCAAGCCGCAACCTTGCCACCTCGCTGAAACGCCGCTCACGGGGCGATCCGATGCAGGCCTATGACGCGCTGCCTGCGGACCTGCGGCACTGGCTGGCGGGGGCAGTGCTGCCGTGGAGTGCTGCCTCGGTCCGCAGGGCTTGGCTCAAGGCGCTAAAAGCCGCGAGAGGCGACCGGCAGGCGGCGCAAGCGGCTCTTTCCGGGATCGAGCGGCGGCGGCTGGAGCGCGATGTGGCCCGCATCTGGGGCAAGGCGCACCCGTTCCTGGCGTCGCCTGATGCAGGGGGACACCATGGACGACGCTGACGCGCGCATCCCGGTCACGCTGATCACCGGCTTTCTAGGCGCGGGCAAGGCTGATGAACAGGCCTGCATGGTCCATGTGCGCCGCAAATTCTTTGATGAAGCTGAGCGCACCCGGTGTTTGTCAAACAAGTTGTCCGCCGATTTCATGCGGCGTCTCTGATTTCGGAGGCGCTGGTATCGCGTTCCGGGTTCAGCCAGACGGGTCCGGCGGGTTGCCAGTTGCGCGTTTTTCCTGACCACCGTTCCGGCTTTTGTGTGCGGGCATTTGCATAGAGCAAGGCCCGGTTTGCGAGGGCATCGCGGTCAAGCCCTGCGTGGCGCATGCTGGGTGTGACGAAGCGGATGGCGCTGTGAAGGTGCTCGCCGTTATACCAGCTGGCGAAGGATTTCACCCAAGCCTGCGCCTCGGCTTTTGCCGCGAAGCCCTTGGTTGGCCAGTCCGGGCGATACTTGCAGGTGCGGAACAGCGCCTCGGAGAATGGGTTGTCGTTGCTGACCCGCGGGCGGCTGTAGGACGCCATGATGCCCAGTTTTTCCAGCGTCACCTTCATCGTGGCACCTTTCATCGGGCTCCCATTGTCGGCGTGCAGCACCAGCGGTCGCGAGATGCAGGCCTCCGACCAGACCGCCTTTTGCACCAACATCGCCGCAAGATCCGCACCCTCGCGATCATGGACTTCCCAGCCCACGATCTTGCGGCTGAAGATATCCACGATCAGATAAAGGTAGAAGAACATGCCCGCGACAGGCCCTGGCATCCAGGTGATATCCCAGGTCCAGACCTGACAAGGCGCGCTGGCTTTGTAACTGGTTGGCGGCTTGCGCCGGACGGGCGGATTGGCCCGGCCACGGTGATGTTGCTGCCCATGGCTGCGCAGAATGCGGTAAAAGCTGGATTCCGAGGCCAGATATTGCCCCTTATCCGTCACGCCGCCTGCAATCCACACCTTCGTCCCTGCTGGAAACGCAATCATGACGGATCCAGTGCTTGCACGAGGCGCGCAAGCACTACCGGGTCAATTGTGGTCGCCACTGACAAGCGGCGACCATTCACGAGGGTAATATCTGCCGTTTGGGTCTGGGTTGGCACAGACGGCCCGCTGAATACCTCGGGCACATGAGAAGTTGCGATGGTCAGCGGCGTGAAACGCGGACCAACACCGCCCATTGTCAATCGACCCTCGCGGTATTGACGTCGCCAGCGTACCAGCAGCGTGCGGCCAACATCATGGCGCCTAGCGGTTTCGGCAACGTGCCCGTGTTCGCCAAGGCTTTTTTCGACAATGCGAACCTTCTCTGCATCCGTCCAGCGCCGACGGCGGCCAGTATCGGTGACAGAAAGGATCTCTAATTCAGGTCTGTATCTATGGTCGGTCATAGTGCCGGATCTATGCCTAAATCGTCAGCTCAGAAAGACGGCCCTCGGCGTAGCCTTACCTTGGAGCGGCACTAAAGCGCGACAGGTCCAAGCCTGCTTTTCTGGACAATATTGCGACTCGGCAGAAGTGCACCCATGTTAGGCTTATTGCCGCCGCGAGGATTGCCGCGCCCTGCGATCCAATGGCCTCGGCGGGGTCAGGGCTCTCGCCTGGAAAATCCTAAGCAAGCTTCCACAATTGCTCATAAAGAAAGACTGACACCATGACAAAGACGGCATTGATCACCGGCATTACCGGGCAGGATGGCTCCTACCTAGCCGAGTTCTTGCTGGCCAAGGGCTACGAAGTACACGGCATCAAACGCCGCGCGTCTTCGCTCAACACTCAGCGGATCGACCATATTTATGAGGATCCGCACAACCCCAGCCCGCGCCTGAAGCTGCATTATGGCGATCTCACCGACAGCTCAAACCTCACGCGGATCCTGTCCGAGGTGCAGCCCGATGAGGTCTACAACCT
>CAIXBE010000186.1 GCA_903917595.1 uncultured Rhodobacterales bacterium | reverse complement strand
TGCTGGTGGACGAAAGCGCCCGCCTTCTCCCAGCAAGCCTCAAGCATCGCCTGGCGGCGGGACGCATGCCAGCAATACCAGGCGGCATTTTCGGCAATGGCTTCCGCCACGGCGGCTGCGATGAAGCCGTCGTAAAGCTCGGCCCCTTGCGAACTGTCATCCCACGTCGTGCCATAGGACGCCGACCAGTCCTTGTTGCGGGTCGGATGGTTCGAGCCGTCATAGTCCACAAGATACGGCGGGTCGGTCGCGAACAGGATCGCCCGCTCGCCATTCATCAGACGGCGCACATCGGAGGCGCTGGTGCTGTCGCCGCACAACAGACGATGATCACCGAGGATCCACAGATCGCCGGTCCGCGATGCCGGATTGCGCGGGGGTTCGGGGATGGTCACCGGCGGCACCGAGCCCCCGGCACCACCTTGTTCACCGTCCCCCTCGGGCACATAGGCCAGCAGCTTGTCCAGTTCCCCATCGGAAAAACCGACCAGCGACAGGTCAAAATCCTCGGCCAGCAGGTCGTTCAACTCCGCCGACAGCAGGGCTTCATCCCAAGTTCCTAATTCTGTTAGTTTATTGTCAGCGATCCGATAGGCCCGCCGCTGCGCTTCGGTCAGGTGCCCAAGCACGATCACCGGTGCATCGGTCAGCCCCAGCTGCGTCGCCGCCAGCACACGCCCATGACCCGCGATCAACTCGCCATCTTCGGCCACGAGGCACGGCACCGTCCAGCCGAACTCGGCCATGCTGGCAGCGATCTTCGCGACCTGGTCTGCGCCATGCGCCTTTGCATTGCGGGCGTAGGGCTGCAGCCTGGCCAGCGGCCACATCTCGATCCGATCCGGGGCAAAGCTCAGCGTCATCGTCGGATCATTCCTCGGATCAAGGTGGATACCCGTGGCTTCCGGACTCCGGGGTCCAGACTGGACTCCAAGCGGGGTCCAGCGGCCACAGGGGGGTGTCCAGCTTCAAGGGTTTGATTTTGCGGTGTTTCAGGCGGGTTCAGGCAGCGGTGGCTTCCGGGTGGCTTCCCAAAAATCCGACCCTGTCGCTAGCGATGTGCCGCGCTTCGCCCGCCAGCATACGAATATGGCCAGGAAGGAACCAGAAATCAGTGGGTTAGCGGGATGGACCCCGGTTGGACCCCTCGCGGACCCCGGAAGCCACCCCGAAATCCAGCCGTATCCGCCCAAAAGCAAAGGGGAGAGCGAACCCTTCGGCGCACTCTCCCCATCTTGCCTTCGGAATAGCACGAACATGTTGCAGATGTCGAAAGGAAAAGTGTTGCAACACATTGGAGTCGCTCACGCATTCAGTCGCGCCGCGATCTTGGTCAGCGCCAGCTGCCAGCGTCGCCACGCGGTGGTGCGGTCGCAGCCCATCTCGCCGCTGATCTGCTTCCACGGTACGCGGGCGGCGCGGGACCAGACGAGCTTGCGCTCGGCTTCCTCGATCCACAACACCCAGTCCGAGGTCAGCTCCAGGCGCGTGATGGCTGCGGCCGATGGCCAGACCCGCATGGGCTCGGGCTCCATCGCGGCGATCTCGCGACTGGTGCGAACGATCTGCGGCCAGGCGTTGAAGAACCCTTGCGCCCTCACCGGCGGCAGCTTGCGCAGGGTGCGGAACGCCTCCTCGAAATGATCGGCCACGCACTCTGCCGTCCAGATCCGGTCAGCCATGCCGAACCTCCTTTCCCATTGGGCGTCGCCCGTAGAGCTTTTCGCCAAGCTGACGGACCAGTTCGCGTTCCGGCCAGGTCAGCCGCTGATCGTCGGCCGACACCGCCAGCACACCCTGTTCGTGCCAGCCCTCGCGCTTGACCTGATCAGGGTCGCGGCGCTGGCCGCCATAGCCGTGGGGATGCCACCTCATGCGACACCCCCGTTCGTTGCGATGGCCCAGAGCAGAAGCGCGATGGCATCGGCTTCGTTGTCGTCGGCGGGGCTGAAGCCGCGGGCCCGGGCAGCGGCGATCATTGCGTCCTTGTCGGCATTGCCCTTGCCGGTGGCGTGGCGTTTGATCGTGCCGACCGGTACGCCCTCGTAAGGTACGCCCCGCAGTTCGGCCCAAGCGGTCAGCGTGGCCATCAGCCCGCCATAGATGTGGCTCGCGTCGGTGCCCGCATGACGGCGCACTTCCTCGAACCAGATGGTCGCGATGGGACCAGACAGCCGGTCCAACTCGCCCAGCCAGTTGGTGAAGCGCAGATAGCGCATGCCGCCGCCGTCAAAGCGGCCGGGGCGGAAGCTCGCCGTGCCACTGGTGATCAGGCCGTCGTGGCCGCGCAGGGCCCAGCCGGTCGTGGTGCCCAGATCAAGGGCAAGGATGCAGCGCTGGCTTGAACTGGTGACGGGCAGCAATTCAAACCTTGCGCTGTCGGATTTGGGGATCAGAGTCGTCGCAGCCATGATGGCTCTCCTGTCTTTGGGGGGCTGGTCCTGGTGGAAGACGACGGCGGTCATGTGCTTGGCGGTACGGGCCGCCGTCGTCGGATCGGGGGGTGGGGAGACCTGTCCGGGCGGCCCGCGCGCCAGGCCCTTACGCATGGGATGAGTGGCCCACCCTGGGGTGGGGCCATCCCATACGTAGTATGGGGGTTCAGCACCTAACTGTTCGCGCTGAGTCAACACGTTGATTTTGTTGGGGAATAAGACTTCATGAAGTCTTCGGGCATGAGTTAGGGACCTAACTCTTATTTGCGCGTAACCCGTTGAATTCATTGAGTGCACAGTTGGCGCTGTCATATGAGTCAGGCCTCACTCATATGAGTTAGGTCGTCCTCGGACCCGTCCTGGTAGACCCAGACAGCCGGATTTTCGACCTGAAGGCTGAGCCCGGACTGCGGGCATTTGAAGTGGCTCGGCAGGACCGGACGGGCGGATGTGGTGACTTCGCCGGTGGTCGGATCGACCTCCTCGACGGGCAAACCGAACTGCATGCCTTCCACGCAGAGATAGCCGAACCGGGACCGGGTGACGGGGTAGCCAAAGCTCGAAGGGTCGCGAAGGAACTTCACGAAACCCTTGGTGGCGAGCACGCTCAGGCGTTCGCGGATGGTGTGCTTGCTGCCCAGACCGCCCCGGTTCTCGAAGGTCTCGGCAAACTGCATGGCGGTGTAGAGCCGCTCTCCCGCCGCCTCATCGAGCAACATGCCGAGGATGACATCGTGCTTGCGCAGCCGTTCGGCGTCGAACTTCGCCCCGACTTCCTTGCGCACCAGTCGCTCGTTCATCGGGTTCAGTTCGACCCAGCGACCCGCGACCTTGTCGATCAGCTTGCCGGGCAGCGCGGGGCCATTGCGCAACTCGATTTCCAGGCGACGCTGGGTGCTGTCCTCGTCGGGCCGGTGCATCAGCAAACCGGAGGTGTAGAAGCCGCGCAGCGCGCTGGCGCCGGAGAGGGCAAGGAACGGATCGTCCTTGACCTGGTGCTTGGCGGCCTTGCGGGTGTGGTGGGCCAGGATGACGCCCGCGTCCGGATTGACCGCTTCGCGTAGAACCTCGACACGGTCCTTCAGGAAGAACATCATGGCTGTGTTGTCGTTTTCGCCGCCGCCTTCTGGGCCGCCATCAAAGAGGTTGCGGATCGGATCGATGACGATGATGTCGGGCGGCGCATCAGGGAACGCTGCACGGATGGCCTCGGCGATGCGGGTAACACCGTCGGCATC
This sequence comes from uncultured Rhodobacterales bacterium, assembly GCA_903917595.1. Lineage (GTDB taxonomy): Bacteria > Pseudomonadota > Alphaproteobacteria > Rhodobacterales > Rhodobacteraceae > Tabrizicola > Tabrizicola rara. Next base: position 9,095 of record CAIXBE010000186.1, on the reverse strand, counting down.
CAGCAGCAGCTTCAGCTTTGGCGTGGCGATGAAGGTGTCGCGTGCGGCGGCGATCACCCCGGGTGAAAGGCTGATTTGCTTCATCCGCTCGCGCAGGTAGTGATACTGGATTTCCGCCTGCAGATAGAACACGCGCAGTGGCCGGGGCGGTGTGAAGCCGAGAAACGGCACCCCCGCCGCCATGTGGACAAGCCACGAGATCAGGAAGTCACTTTTACCGACCTTGGGCGCGCCGCCGAGCACCAACAGCCCGCCCGGCGTCAGGACGCGGGGCGCGATGATGTCGTCGGGCATCGGGCTGCGATCATCGAGCAGCGCGCCCAGGCTGAAGGTTGGCAGCGGACTGGCGGGGGCGTTGGGACGGATCGCACGAATGAGCGGCGGGCCGTTGCGCTTTACATGCAGGGCCCAGAGGCGTTCGGCCTCCGCCTGCAACCGATCAAGCGGCCATTCGGGGCGCAGCATCGCAGCGTTGTATCCGCAGATCGCTTCCCAGCCCTCGGCGGGGTCAATGCGACCGTCGTGCACGAGGCGGATGTAGTGGCCGACGGCGGCGCTCGCCCCCTGAAACCGCGACCAGTCATCCACGGCACCTTCGCGTACCGGGGTGGTCAGGACGGCATCGACGCCGGGCTTTGCGACGTTTAGCGGCGTGCTGGCCATGCCCACGCCCGGCAGCGGTGGCATGGCGGCCACCCGTTCCGCGAAATCTGCCAGATCGACCTCGACCGGGTTGTGGTCGCGGATCTGCACAAGCCGCTGATGGCCGTGCTTGTGATAGACGGTCCCGGCCACACGGATCGGCTGGTGCGCCGAGCGGAAATGGGTGTCACCGCCGACCTTTACGGCAATGTCGCCCCGCAGGCGGCATAGGGTGGCCAGATCCTCGCCATCGGCGGGTTCGGTCAGTTTCCACCAGACATGCAGCTTGGCAGCACCCTCGGGCGTGCGGCCGCCACTCTCCACAATCAGGGTGGGCGTCCCAAGGTGGCTGACGATGTGGTTCAGCTTGGCCGGGATGTCGCCCGCGTCGAGGTCGACCACGAGGGCCTGCATCTGCAACACGTCCGCGGCACGGGCCTGGCCCTGTTCGGCGACCGTGCCGGGGATGACATAGACGGCAGCGCCTTCACGGTTGGCCCATGCGGCGAAGGTCGCGAGCTTTTCACGGGCGGTCGTGTCGGCCGCGATCCAGATGTTGTGGGGCTTGCCGTCCCGGCCCTGACCCTTGTCGACAAAGCCGCGCAGAGGGATCAGCCCCTCGCACCAGCTGAAGACGACATCGAGGAAGATGGCGATCTGATCGGGGTCGGGATCGCAGCCGAACGGGTTTTCGGCCGGAGGGCCGTCGTTGAAGTCCATCCACGGGTTGAAATGCAGGATGCTGTCGTCACTCATGCGGGCAGCCCCCAGCAGCGATCAGACCATGGGCAGAAGCGGCATTCGAAGAAATCAGCGCTGGCAGCGATGCGGGGCAGCAATTCACCCGCGTCGGTCGCCTGCAGGATCCGCACCCCGCGATCCGACATGCGCTGCGCAAGATTGGCATCGAAGTGCACCAGCTCGTGGTGCATCTCAGCCGTGTCCTTGTTGATCGCAGTGAACACGGCGGGCGCGGCGCTGATGCCGGACACGCCTGCTTCCATGTAAGCCTGATAGACAGCGATCTGCGCGGCATAGACTGGTTTGGACTTCGTCACGCCGTCCTTGACGCAGGCCCGCCAGTTCTTGGCGTTCATGGTCTTGCATTCCCAGAGCGCGGGAACGGTGAGGCCGAAGCCTTCAGGCCCGGCGGCAATGATGCCATCGACATGGCCCCGGATGCGCCCGCCCGCGACGGAAAAGCCGAATTGGCCGCCATCGGGCCGGTTGCCCTTGCGGGTGTAGAGGTCGAACCCCGCGCCGCGCAGCCAGGCGACAGCCAAGTCTTCAAGCGCATGGCCGATGGCAAAGATGCGTAGCGACTGGCCGCTGAAGTCCTGGCCCTCGTCCTTCGGCGTGGCCGTGAATTCGAACTGCAGGGCGCGTTCGCAGGCGTGGCCAAGGCGTGACCCGCCAAGATAGTCGCGGGGCGTGCGGGTCGCCTGATCGCCGGTCAGGGCGCTATCGACGGCGTCGTTGACCCGGTCGGCAAATGTCGAGCTGCGGTTATAGTCCAGCATGCTGGCCCCCCTCGTAGCTGCGATGAGCGAGCCCGTGGCAAGTCGAGCAGAGCCATTCGACGGAAAGAGGCTTCGAATAGTCGTGGTGGTGGGCTTCGAGATCGGTCACGCAGCCGCAGCGCTGACACCAGACCGCAACGACGATGCGGCAAGCTTTGACCGCACTCCTGACGATGCTGTGGGCCTGATGCTTTTCTGCATGGCGAAGGCGATAGCGACGCTGCGCCTCCCGGTGTTTTTCAGGGTCCCTGAAGTTCTGGGCATAGGCGCGCTGGTATTCCCGGCGGCAATCGCGGCACCAAATCTGGCGACCATCGGAGCTGAGTTGGCGGCGGCCAAACTCGCAGACAGGTTTCTCGACGCCGCATTTCGTGCAGAGCTTGTTCAAAACGGCACCTCCGGCGCATTGGCTTTGGCGATGTCGGACATGGCCTCGCGGAAGCCCTCGACGGATTCTTCGATCAAGGCACGCACTTGCGCCTCGGTCAGACCGGCCAGCGGGGTGGCCCATCCGATCTCGTCCATCAGCAAGGCGACGCGTTTCATGGTGGCGGCGATGGCCGCGCGCTCTTCATCGGTCAGGTCAACCATGGCCACACGCTCCCGCGCCAAACGCGTCCAGTAGCCTTGGCAGGACATCGAGCAGAACCAGACCGATGGCCGGGGCCGCTTCGAGCGGTGCGGATCGAACCAGCCAAAGCCATGGCTGGGTTGCCGGCAGACAGCACAGAGCGTTCCACGCGGATGCCATAGCCGCCGCCGGTCCTCGGCCGTGATGATGGTGATGGAGGTCATGGGTCATGCCGCCCTCCGTTCGGGGCTGGCCGCGCTGTCGATCAGCTGGCGGATGGCGCGCTTGTTGAAGCCGAAGGTCATCAGCGCCGAGGCGCGGTAGCGCGTCAGGCCGAAGTCATGGCGGCATTCGGGTGGCAGGTACTGCAGCTGCTTTTCGGTCGGCGGCTGGCGGAGCCAGGACCGGGTCTTGAAGGCGCTTTCGTCGGTTTCATGGGTGTTCAGCCAGTCATCGGCCTGCGCGAGGCACACGGTACGTTCGCCGACGCCAAGCAAATGCGGACGTTCGTTTTTGCCGCCGCCCACGGCATACCAGACCCCGTCCAGCCAGAAGATGCCTCCCCAGGCCGTGAAACCCGTGGCCATCATTGCGTCGTCGGTGCCAAAGAGGTCGACCCATGCGAAGCTGGACCGCTTCAACAGATCGATCTCTGTCATGATGAAACCCGAGAGCGGGGCCGTGCCACCGCCTTCACCGCCGTCTTCATCTTCCCGCGGGAAAACCTCGCCACAGAGCGGGCATTCGGTTGCGGCCAGCGGGATCTCCGCGCCGCAGCCGGGGCAGGACTTGGTCGGGGCCTCACCAGCCTCAGTCTTGCCCTCGAGATCGACATCCTGTTCCAGCGTGCCGTGGATCAGGCTGGAGGTGCCGAAGTCCAGCACGACGCAGTCGGTTTTCACGATGCCGGGGTGTTCTTCCGGATCCACGATGCGCAGGCCGCGCCCGACCATCTGGATCATGGTGGACTTGTAGGAACTGGGGCGCAGCAGCACGACGCAGGAGGTGGGCGGGTGATCCCAGCCCTCGGTCAGCACCGCCACGTTCACGATGACGCGGATGGTGCCCGCTGCATAGTCGGCAAGGATGGCCTTGCGCGTGTCGGACGCCAGATCGCCGTGGATCAGCGCGGCCGTGATCCCAGCCGCGCGGAAGGCTTCGGTGACGTGTTCTGCATGGGCCACGGTGGAACAGAAGATGACGGTCTGGCGGTCGCCCGCCTTTTCCTTCCAGTGGCGGATCACCTCATCGGTGACGGGGGCACGGTCCATGATGCCCGCCACCTCCGCCATGTCGAAATCCGACAGGGTCTTGCGGACGGACCGCAACTCGTCCTGCACGCCCACGTCGATGACAAAGGTGCGCGGCGGTACGAGGTGGCCGGAGGCGATCAACTCGCCCAGACGCACCTGGTCGGCCACGTTGTCGAAAACTTCGCGCAGCCCCTTCTTGTCGCCCCGGTTCGGCGTGGCGGTGACCCCGAAGATGCGGGCATCGGGATTGGCGTCGCGCACCCGGTCGATGATGCGGCGGTAGCTGTCGGCAACCGCGTGATGCGCTTCGTCGATCACCAGCAGGTCAAGGCGCGGCATGTCGGCCAGGTTCGATGCCCGGGCCAACGTGGGCACCATGGCGAAGGCGACCTGGCCGCCCCAGGATTTCTCGGTGGCATCGATCACCGAGGTGGAAATCCCCGGCACCACCCGTTGGAACTTGGCGCGGTTCTGGGCGGTCAACTCGTCGCGATGCGCCAGCACGCAGGCTTTGGCACCGTCACCGATCATCTCGCCCGTGACCGCCGACAGCATGATGGTCTTGCCAGCACCAGTGGGTGCCACACCCAGCGTGTTGCCGCGGGAGGCGAGCGCAGCCACACTGCGTTCTACGAAGGTTTTCTGGCGGGGGCGCAGGCGCATGGCCGATCCCCCCTTACTGCGCCCAGCTCGGCCGACCGGCATTGCCGGGGGCGGAAGCGGGCTGGCTGGGACGTACGGCCGCCGTCTGCTGCGGTGCATAGCCCTGCGGGGCCGTGGTGCCAATCGGCAAGGCAACCGTCCCCATCAAGGCGGCATAGTCGCGGTGATCGGGGGTGACAGCACCCCGCACTTCGTTCTTGTCGTCGCCATTGGTGTCTTGGCCGATGTCGATCCGGGCCACGAATTCCAAGCCATCCAGATCACCGAACCCGTTGATGCGGCGGCGGGCCTGCGCATCGGGCGAGTTGTCCTTGTCGGAAATGCCGCGCGCCGAGTTCAGGATGCCGCGGATCAGGCTGCGGCCCATGTTGGCCCAGTCCGGACCCTTGGGGCTGTAGAGGCCGATCAGCGACCAGATCTTGCGGCGTGCATAGGGCCCGTCGACGACCGTGTATTCGGCGTCGAGATAGACCGCACCGGTCGCGGCGCGCTTGGCGAAACCGCCGGTCCAGCCCTGCGACGGATCATCAAAACCGCCGGGGCGGATGGTCAGGCGCACCTTGGCCAGCGTGCCCTTCGGGATGACATTGGAGTTGGATTGCGCGGAGTTGAAGTCGTTCCAGATACCGGACATGGCGCGGTTCCTTTCAGTTGGAGGTAAGGACGCGCAGCGGCGTCAAACGGGAAAAGCCATCGCGGGGACCGGATCGGGACATCGGATCTGGCGAGATGCGATCAGCCATTGACCGGCACCTCCGCAGCGGCAGAATCGGCTGACGTGACGGCCGGATAATTCAGGCGTTCAGATGCCGGGCGGATCGGGCTCTGGATCTTGGCCATCAGCCGCCCGAGGTGCGGTTCCTCGACCAAGGCCAGACGCCCCGAACGATCCTTGGCCGGATAGCCCCAGGGATTCAGCGTCTGGCAGACGAAGGTGCGCTGTGGCTGGCCATTGGCATCGGTGATGTCGGCCATCGTTATGACCTGATCGACGATGCCCGGCAGTTCGAGGCCGGTCTTGCTGCCATCGATCTGCGGCTGGAAGACCTTGCGATTGAAGTCGTCCAGCTTCTCGTCAAGGATCCCGACGAACCAGACATGCTTGCCGCGTGCGTGCTGCAGGTGGGTCAACCACCCGATCATCTCGCGGCCATGCAGCCCGTAGGCACCCCGGATATCCGGTTTGCCGGTCTTGTCCGAGAAGGCTTCGGGCTGACCCCGGCACCACTGAAAGCAGAGCCGTCCGGCCACGGTGATGCTGTCGATGAAGATTGTCTCATAACGATCCACCACGGCCGGATCGCCGAACCGGCCGCAGACCTCGTCGAAATGCGCCTGGCTGTAGGGCTGGTCCTCACGCAGCGCCGGGTTCGGCCCGCCTATGAACACCGCGAAATCGCGGCATTCCTTCCAGGTGCGGGGCCGCAGCGTGTCGCCGTTCCAGCCCTCGACCGCCAAATCCCCGGCTTCGAGATCCATGAACAAGGTCGTGGGGGCATTCAGCGTCCACAGGAGGCTGGTCTTGCCGATGCCCGACCGGCCAAAGATGCAGCCCTTGATGCCTTTTCGTTGCGCCAGCCGTTCGTCGGCGCTGATGATCGGGAGGGCCATCAGGGCTTCTCCCGCTTCAAAGCAGCGGCGGCGGCACGGTCAGTCCCGATGGCACCTGCCTCGCGAGCAAGATTGTGGAGACGCTTCAGCGCGGACGCCCGTCCAAGGGCTGCCGAGCTTTCCCGTTCGGCCGCGACGATCGCGAAGGCGATGTCGTCGACGGTCGCCTCCATCACGGGCAACGGCTCCCTCGCGGGCTCGCTCGGATGCTTCGGAAAACTGACGGTTTCCGGCAGTTCGTCGAGGGCGTAGTGCGACTTGCGAAGACGGGTGATGTCGTCCGGTTGGTCCGGCATGTCAGTTCTCCATGGGATGAGGTGATTGAAGAGGCGCATCAGGTGGCCTCCGGGATGTCGGGCACCGGATCGCTGACGAAGATCGCCAGCAGCGGCGTGCCGTCAGCGTGGGTGCCGGCGTCTTCGATCTGGTAGTTGCGGTGCGCCTCGAAGACCTCGGTCAGTTCCCAGCGCCGGTAGAGGCCGGGGATGCGCTTGAGGTCGGTGGGCGAAAGGTCGGCAATGCTGTTCATGCGTGTCGGCTTTCGGTTGGAGGAAGACGCGCGGTGGCGTCTGAATGTGAAAAGCCACCGCGCTGTCCGGATCGGGACATCGGGGTCAGTGGATTTTCTGAAGAGCGTCGCGCAGCCGCTGGGTGGCGCGCTGGTAGCGCTTGCGCGCCGCAGCCTCGGACAGGCCAAGTTCGACGCCAGCTTCGGCTTGGCTGAAGCCTTCTACCGCGACGCGGATCACAAGGATTGCATCGGCACCGAGCAGCAGCCGCAGATCGCGAAGCAGTTGCGCCTCGCTGATCGCCGCGTCGCCTGAACCATCATCGACAGCGACCTCGTCAGGCTCGGTTTCGCTGCGCAGGCTTTGGCGGCCCGCCTCCCGCTGATGGGCGCGCAGGATATCCCGCTCGACGTTGCGCAGGATGGTGGCCGCGATCCAGTTGACCCGTTGCAGGTCCAGACCGCGGATTGCTTCAGTGGTGCGGCCAAGGATGTCGGCGGTGATTTCATCGCTGGTGCCGACCTTGCGCCAGATGCACCGGCGCCGGATGGCGTCGAGACCGGGCCAGAGCGCCAGCAACATCAGGGTAAGGGCGCAATCGCCCGTGTGCCCATCGGAATGCGCAGCGCTGGCGAGGGCGACGAGGATCAGGTTCTTCTGATCCGGGCTGCCCACTTTCTGATGCAGCGCATCCAGCAAAGCGGCAGGATCGCGGAACGGCACAACCGGCCCCTGTTCGCGCCGGATGGCATCAAAGCAGCGCTGAAAGTTGAGGGTGGAAGCGGAATGCATGATTTGATCACGGATCTCGTGCCATGCGAAAGACATTGGACGCCTGCCTTGCGGCCAGGCGTCCAGCGCCTTCTCGTGGCCAGGTCAGGACGTCGCGCGTCTCTGCGATTTCAGGGGGTTGGTCGTCGTGGGTCGCGTTAGCCCGTGGGGCTGGACGCCTGATTCAACGTCCCGCAGCCGCGGCACGTGGCCTGGACGGGGAAGCCCACGAAATACTCGTGCCCCCGCGCAAAACGCAGGTGCATGCGGCCGTCCCGGCAAACGCCGAGCAGCTTGTCACAGCGCGTACAGCGCCATTCCGGGTTCAGGGTGGTGGGCTTGGGTTTCGCGCCGGTCGGCCAGCTTGACGGGGCGGCTTGGCGCGATGGGAAGGGAGTCGGCATGGAAATGCTCCTCTATGTGGAGCCCTTCCAATAATCAGCCGTTTGTTAGACCGTCCCCCTGCGTATGTTAGACCGTTGTTAGACGGGCTCTTCGACCTCGGTCTCGGCTTCGATGACCTCTTCTATTGGCGACGCGGTGGTGATCAGGCGCCAAAAGCCGCGCTTCGCCCCCTTGCCGATGTAGACGCCGACGATGTCCTTCCACATTTCGCTCCGGAAGGCTGGCTGGGGGCTTTTGGCCGCGAAGCCATTCATAAGGTCGCCGACGTAGACGTCTGCACTGCCGTTCACCAAAGCAGCTACAAGGCGCTCGAAGATTGTCAGCTGATCGTTCCCGGCAAGGTGCAGCGGTTGACGACCGGGAATGTAAAGCGTTCCAGAATACTGGCCGGTTCGGATCACTTGGGGTGCTACCCCGCCGCGTGCGAGGGCATTGTTCGTGCGCCAAGCCAGTTCAATTCCGTCACGGGCGACAGCACACTCCGAGTCATCGGAAGCGAGATGGGACAGGAGCGGCACGACAACGTTCGACCCGAGGTGCGCGGGCAACTCTTGACTTGCCGCAAGCACGATGCCCACCCCACCCGAATGCCGCGCTCGCAAGGAAAGATCCAGCCGCTGCGCAGTTTTTGGGTCATTGAGACGCCGCGCGAAATAGACGGGCACCTCCGAGCCATCGACTTGCATCGTACCGAGAAGGGTCAGATCCGGTTCTAGGATTTGTGCTGCCCGTTTGCTCAGGATCGGTTTCATCAGGCGCAACAGCGTCTCGTGAAGCCACTGAGCGTTGATCGCGTACATCTTGACATCCGCGATAGGGCGCTTGCCGGCATCTTCGCCGAACGGTCCGACGGTGCTTACCATGCCGACCGTCGTCGATGGCTGGATGGTACCTTCCCCGTCAATGTCGTCATACTCGATGAGGACAACATCTTGCCGGTCGCGGCGCTCAAGAAGGCCACCTTCGATCATGCGGCCTGCGTCGAGGCCGAGTTCCAGCAAATACCCTCCGCTGACTTCGTCCTCGACACGGTCGTGGAGTTGAACCAGCTGTGAGAAGATCGCTTGAAGATCATCGGGCGCAATCTGCCGAAATGCGCTCAGGATTCCCCACTCCTTGAGGAGCGCGAAGCCGAGACTGCGCTCTTCGG
>CAIXBE010000185.1 GCA_903917595.1 uncultured Rhodobacterales bacterium | reverse complement strand
GCACGCGTCACCCGCGACGGCACCCCCCCTGATACCACGCGCCCCGACCCCGCCAAGGTGGTCAAGGGCGACCCGGTCCACACGACCTGGAACATCGACGATCGTGACGGGCTTTATTGCGGGCTTTGGCAGTCCACCCCTGGCGCGTGGCGGGTGTCCTATGGAGAATGGGAATACGTCCACATCCTGTCGGGGCATTCGGTCCTTACGGACACCGCGGGCAACGCGACAGACCTGCGGGCGGGTGACAGCTATATCATCCGCCCGGGTTTTGAAGGCGTCTGGGAGGTGATCGAAACCACGCTCAAGGATTACGTTATCCGGTCGTAGATCCGTCCGAGGTGCCAACCGTCACCACCGCACCCGGGACTTCAGGACGCGGGCATTCCTCCGCCGGGATGCCACGCCGTTCGCAAGCGGCCAGACGCTTGGTTTCGGCCTTCTCGGCGGCGACGCGGTCCTTTTCGGCCTGCTTTTCGATTGCGGCCAGATCGCTCGTCTTCTTGGCCTCGTTCTCGGGTGTCAGCGCCACAACACGTCCATAGGCATCGGTCATCTGCGGACCTTCCATGGCAAGGCTTTCCGCCTCGGTCCGGACGACAACTCGTGTTCCGTTCGGAACCCGGCTAAACAAATCAATGGCATCCTGATTGAAAAGCCGGATGCAGCCCGCGCTGGTCGCATGGCCGATGGAGGCCGCGTCCGAGGTGCCATGGATGCGGAACATCGAATCCTTCGCTCCGCGGTAAAGATACAGCGCCCGCGCGCCCAATGGGTTGATCAACCCGCCCGGCAAACCACCAGCGTAGGCCGCGTAAAGATCAGGCCGGGACCGAACCATGTTGGCGGTCGGCTGCCATGCGGGCCATTCCGCCTTGCGACCAACGGTGCCGGTGCCGCGGAACGAAATCCCCTCACGCCCGACGGCAATGGGGTAACGCATCGCGGTGCCCGCTTCGCCCACCAGATACAGCTTGCGAGTATAGACATCGACAACAATCGTTCCCGGCCTTTCAGACCCGGCATAGGCGACCTCTTCGCGGCGGTTACCGTCGTAAAGATATTGCGCGGGGACCGGTTCGACGAAGAATTCGCCGTCCTGAACACCTTCGTAACCCGGAACGACCTCAGGGGCTTTCGGCGTCTTCGGGGTGCCCGCACAGGCGGCAAGCAATGGCAGGGCTAGGATCGCGAAGATCCGGGCAAGGGAATGGGACACTTGGCAGACTCAAGGTTAAGGGCAGCTTTGACAAGCTTCGGCCATGCGGCGGCCCTTAGGTCAAGAAGAAAACACCAGCTTATTCTGAATCTTCCAAAGGAAAGCCGCCCCGAAGCCGGATTCAACTCCGATTCCGGGGCGGTGGTTCGATTAGTGAGGTTCAGGTCGTCGCAGAAGCATCAAGCATCAGAATTCAGACACCCTTGGTCTGAATTCTGATTCCGTCCAGACTTGAACCGCCTTTGTGAAATTCGCCGATCAGTTCATCGCGCCAATCGACCAGAACATCGTCTCGCCCGAGTTGTCGTTGGTGCCGTCATTGTCCGTCACCAGCCAGCCATTGCCTGCGGCGTCGACGGTGAAGCCTTCGACTTTTTCGCCGATCACACCAGCCATGCTGGCCAGATCGGGAACCAGGTCGCGGACCACTTCCTTGGTGACCACCGGCAATGCTCCACCCAATTCGGCGGGCTGCATGTCTGCCAGCTTGACCCGAGTCAGGGTCTTCAGCTTGGCGTTGGCGCCGATCTGGTTGTCACGCTCGATCAGATAGACATAGTCGCCGTGGACGGTGATTTCCGACAGACCGACCCAAGCGCCTTCAGCACCCGAGGCCGCGTCCAGCGGATAGTGCACCGCACCCCAGGTTGCGTCCGTCGTGTTGTAGGCCAGCAGCTTGGTCATCCCGGCCGCATCATCCTGCCATTCGCGCTG
>CAIXBE010000184.1 GCA_903917595.1 uncultured Rhodobacterales bacterium | reverse complement strand
TCCGCCCTTGCCCATTCCCGTTTCAGTCCGAACGCTTTGCGTCTTGGTGGACACCATGCCAGTCCAGATGCCATCACGCAGCGGAAAGGGTCAAGGCGCATTTGCGTCCTGTGGGGGACGAATCCGACCGATCAGCCCGGAATGCGGGCAATCGCCTTCATTCGCAGCGCCCCCAGCACCCGCGCATCGCCAAGATTACCATCAGCAGAGGCGGCATAGTGGCGGGCAAAGGTCACAAGGTCGGTCAGGTCATCGGCAGTCAGGTCGCCGAAAAGATAGGCGGTCTTGCCGAGCGCGCGGAAGGCGCAGGTCGAGGCGCGGGTGCAACCGGACATGCAGTCTGTGCTGCGGACTTCGACCGCAACGCCTGCCACCTCCAAAGCTTCGCGCAACGGCTCGGCAAAGCCCGACTGACCAAGGGCGCAACTATGGCAAAGGGTGACGATCATTCCAGACTTGTGCCGGTCGGCGCGGCCCGATGCAAGGCCGCGCCGTCTGGTTTCAGGCCGCCGCGTAAAGCCGTGGGCTGACAAGGGTCGAGCGCGTGCCCTTCACCGACTTGGCAAGCCCAAGCACCGCAAGGTCGGCCAAGGGCTCGATCAGGATGACGGCCATGTAGGCCACCCCAAAGGTCCCGATCGCGGCAAGGTTCGCCGCGCCAAAGCCTGCGCCGTAGATCGCCCAGAACGCCACCCAGGCGACAACCCCCGCCTGATAGACAAAGGACAGCGCCAGAACCTGCTTGTAGCTCAGATCGACATAGGCCGTTCCCGGCGCGATGACCCGCTTTGCGACCTCATGCAGCGCGAACAGCGGCACCAGCAGCGTGGTCAGGTTCATCCCGTATTGCGGCAGATCGAAGGGCGCAAAGAACAGCCCCTGGATCAACAGCGCCACGGCCAGCCCGATGGCAGCAGGCCCCGCCCCAAGGATCAGGAACAGGGTCGAGCCAAGGATGAAATGCACCTCTGACACGCCCACCGGGAAATGCGGCAGCACTTCGAAAAAGATGAAGACCCCAACCGTGGCGATCAGCGCACGGGCGGCGACCGAAAGCACGCCGCTGGTCCTGGTGGCCGTGGCGATGTGATAAAGCGCCACCCCGCCCGCGCCTGCTGCGGTGGCATAGCTTAGTCCGATCTTGGCCGCGTCAACGAGGCCTGGTTCGATATGCATGGTTCCTCCTGTCCGTCACACCCGACGGCGGTTTTGCGTTGATGCAGGGCCGGTCTCCTGGCTGGCGGATCGCGGCGGGTCCTTGCCTTCCCGCCCCTTTCGGGACAGTGGCACCTAAGGACCCGCTCACCGCTGACAGTCGCGGGGGCGGCTGATGACACGGGCCCCTCTACAGGGTGACCCGCTCCTCATTCCCGTTTCAGTCCCGGCGCTTTGCACCTGATGGGACACCTTGCCATACCTGTGTGGGCCGTGCGGGCAGCAGGGTCAAGACGCCGGGCGACCTTGCAAGGTCAACCCGCGACACCGATCGCCAGCGATCCGAAGATGATCAGCCCGGGCAGGGGGGACCGGTCTTCGGCAAGGCTGGCGGCAAGGGCTGCAATCGTGGTGCGATGCAGGGTTTGTTCGGGGGTCGACACCGCCTCGGCCAAAAGCGCCGGGGTGTCGGGCGACAGACCTTGCGCAATCAGAGCAGCAGCCAAAGCCGGGAAGGTGCGCTTGCCCATGTAGATGACGGTTGTGGCCAGCGGATCGGCAAGGGCGGCAAGGTTCAGCCCCAATGGAAGCTCCCCGGAGGTATCCGCAGCGGTGATGAACTGCACGCGCTGGGC
>CAIXBE010000183.1 GCA_903917595.1 uncultured Rhodobacterales bacterium | reverse complement strand
GGCAAGGAACTGCTCCCAGGTCACGCCTTCCGGGCCGGGTGCTTCGATGCCCGCAGCTTTGTAAGCGTCGCGGTTATAGTAGATGCCCCACTGATAGTAGGTATAGGGGATCGCGTATTTCTTGCCGTCAATGGTGGACGAGAGGACCGACGAAGCCAGCGACTCGTTCAGACCGTTGGCATCCCAGACGTCCGTGATGTCGGCGAAAAGGCCTGCTTCGACGAACGGGCGCATCCGGTTCGCGGCATACCAGTTGGCCAGGTCAGGCGCGTCCGCGGTCAGGAAGTTGCGGATCGCGTTCTTGTAACCTTCGTGGTCGAAGTTGGTAAGCACGACGTCGATTTCGGGGTTCGCAGCCTCGAAATCAACGATCATCGCTTCAGCAGCCGCCAGTGGAATCGGATCGTAATCCGCATTCCAGGTAACGACGCGCTTGTCCTGCGCGAATGCGGATGTGGACAGCAGCAACGCCGCCACAAGGGCGAGCGCGCCCGTTTTCTTATGGACCATGGTTTCCTCCCGTTTGGTTCCATTATGTGAAACTTAGTCTTGAATATTGAAAACTATGTCTGCTATCGTCTAGCGTGTCAACTAGGACAACAAGGGAATGCGGAATGGGCGCTGAAGGACATGTGGACGGCACCGTCGGCAAGGCGCTGGATGTGCTGGACATGGTCGCAAGCCATGGCCGCCCGGTCCGGTTTTCGGACCTTCTGACCCAGTCCGCCTATCCCAAAGCCACCCTGTATCGGCTGCTGCAGACGCTGACAAATCAAGGCATGCTGGCCTTTGACGCCGGTCAGGGCACCTATGCCCTAGGTGTGCGGCTGGTCAGGCTGGCCCATGCCGCATGGGCGCAGTCGTCGCTGGCTCCGATCGCGCGGCCCTATCTTGATGAATTAGCAGAGAAAACCGGCGAAACCATTCACCTCGCGCAGATGGATCTGGGACAGGTGCTTTACGTCGACAAGCGCAATGCCTCAAAGCCGGTCGAGATGTTTTCCAGCGCCGGAAAGGTCGGCCCCGCCTATTGCACCGGGGTCGGAAAAGCGATGCTTGCCTTCCTTGACGAGGCCGCGTTGCAGGCAGCGATTTCGCGTCAAAGCTTTCACCGGTTCACGCCGCACACACTCGATTCTCCGACCCTGCTAAAGCAGGAACTTGCCGCGATCCGCGACCGTGGCCACGGCTTTGACCGCGAGGAACACGAGCCGGGAATCATCTGTTGCGCGGTGCCGATTCTCAGCCGTCAGGGCCGGGTTCTGGGCGCGGTGTCGGTCACATCGACCACCGCAAGGACATCGCTGGGGGCGCTGGAGGAAAGCGCCCCCCTGATAAAGGACATCGCAGCACGAATCGCTGCCGAAGCGGAAAGCTGGCGCTTTCCGGAACAGACGTAAAGCGGTTTGCCTTCAATCTGAATCAGATTGAAGGCAAACCAAGACATGCAACCGGCTGGGAATGTTGCGTTTTGCCCTAGATCCGGTGATCCGGATCAACGGCAAAACGCTTTAAGGGGAGGACGATCAATGACAGGCGTAACGCTGGAGAAAGTTACCAAGCGGTTTGGCGATGTGCAGGTGATCCACGGGATCGACCTGCACGTCGAGGACGGAGAATTCTGCGTCTTCGTCGGCCCTTCCGGGTGCGGCAAATCCACGCTTTTGCGGATGGTCGCGGGGCTGGAGGAGACGTCCTCGGGCACGATCAGCATCGGCACGCGGGACGTGACCCGGATCGACCCCTCCGAACGCGGGGTGGCGATGGTTTTCCAGACCTATGCGCTTTATCCCCACATGACCGTGGCCGAAAACATGGGGTTCGGGCTGAAGATGACCGGTCATCCCAAGGAGGAGACTGACCGAAAAGTCGCCGAAGCCGCGCGGATTCTGAAGCTGGAGCCGCTGCTAACCCGCAAGCCCAAGGCGCTTTCGGGTGGCCAGCGCCAGCGCGTTGCCATCGGCCGCGCCATCGTGCGCGGACCCGAGGTGTTTTTGTTCGACGAGCCGCTTTCCAACCTTGACGCCGAATTGCGGGTGGAAATGCGGGTGGAAATCGCCCGCCTGCACCGCGAGATCGGGGCGACGATGATCTATGTGACGCATGATCAGGTCGAGGCGATGACCCTGGCCGACAAGATCGTCGTCCTGCGCGCGGGCCGGGTGGAACAAGTCGGCAAGCCGCTGGATCTATATAACAATCCCGACAACAAATTCGTCGCAGGCTTCATCGGCAGCCCGGCGATGAACTTTGTCGCCGGTCTGGCCGAGGCGGGCGCGGTGGCGTCCAAAGGTCTGGGACAGATCGCGACTTCGGTTGGCCTGCCCGCCAAGGGGGCCGAAGTGTCGGTCGGCCTGCGCCCGCAGCATCTGAAGATCGCGGCGGGGGAAACGCATCGGGTCGAGTTGACCGAAGCTTTGGGCGGAGTTTCCTACGTCCACCTTACTGCGCCGTCAGGGGAAAAGCTGATCATCGAACGCCACGATCAGGTAAGTCAGGAGCCGGGCGCGATGGTCGGGGTCAGTTTCGACGCCAAGGACGCGATGGTGTTCGACAAGGACGGCTTGCGTCTGCGCTAGCCGCTCGTCGATGACTTCGTCACTCCTCGTTGTGACCGGCGAGGAGAAGACGAAGTCGAACGACGAGCAACCCGTTAACAAACCCTGAACGCCCGCGCGCAACACTTTGATTCAGGCGCATAAAAAAATCCGTCCACTGTGGACAGGATCAGTGCCCCGCCAGAAACTTTTCCGCATCCAGCGCCGCCATGCAGCCCATCCCGGCGCTGGTGACTGCCTGCCGATAGATGTGGTCCGTCAGGTCCCCCGCCGCGAAAACTCCCGGGATCGCGGTCCGGGTCGACCCCGGTTCGACCACCACATAGCCCCCCGAATGCAGCGGAAGCTGATCCTTGACCAACTCCGAAGCCGGCGCGTGACCGATCGCCACGAAAAAGCCCGCACAGGGAATCTCCCCCTCAGCCCCGGTCTTCAGATTGCGGGTCTTGACTGCAGTCACACCCAGCGGCCCCTCGGTCCCCAGAACCTCGGTCACCTCGCTGTCCCAGACCACGGCGATCTTGGGATTCTTGAACAATCGGTCCTGCATGATCTTTTCCGCCCGCAGAAAATCGCGGCGGTGGATCAGCGTTACCTTGGAGGCGAAGTTGGCCAGAAACAGCGCCTCCTCCACCGCAGTATTGCCGCCACCGATGACCACGACCTCTTTGCCACGGTAAAAGAATCCGTCACACGTCGCGCAGGCGGACACACCGAAGCCCTTGAACTTTTCCTCGGACGGCAACCCCAGCCATTTCGCCTGCGCGCCCGTCGCCAAAATGACCGCATCGGCGGTGTAGGTGGTGCCGCTGTCGGAGGTTGCCGTGAAGGGCCGTTTCGAAAGGTCCAGTTCGGTGATGTAGTCGCTGATGATCTCGGCCCCCATCGCGCGGGCGTGTTCCTCCATCCGCACCATCAGGTCGGGGCCCTGCACCGAATGATCGCCGGGCCAGTTTTCCACCTCGGTCGTGATGGTCAGCTGCCCGCCCGGTTGCAGACCCTGGACCAGAATCGGGCTCAGCATCGCGCGGGCCGAATAGACGGCGGCCGTGTAACCGGCAGGGCCCGAGCCGATGATCAGAACCTTCGAATGCCGCGTCTCGCCCATCTTTGCCCCCTAGGATACCGGCCTTTGATATAGCCATCCGTTCCCGGGGCGGAAACCCCTTGCATGGCGGCCATGCAAATGCGGTCGATGCGTTTTCTTGCGCGTTGTTGAAATATTATTGCGCAACGCCGCCCCGCCGCGTAAGGAAGTGCAGGAACGGAGGCACCATGGCCGGACACAAGCTAGACCCGATCGACCGTCAGATCCTTGCGGAACTGCAGGCCGACGGGCGCATGACCAACGTCGAGTTGGCCAGCCGCGTCGGCATCTCGGCGCCGCCCTGCCTGCGGCGCGTGCGTGGGCTGGAGGAGGCGGGCTTTATCCGCGGTTACCACGCCGACATCAACGCCCGCGAACTGGGATTCGAGGTTCAGGTCTTTGCGATGGTGCGGCTGAATTCGCAGGCCGAAGCCGACCTTTCGATCTTCGAGGCGCGTTGCCGGGCCTGGCCGCTGGTCCGCGAATGCCACATGCTAAACGGCGAGATCGACTTTATCTTGAAATGCGTGGCCCCGGATCTGTCCAGCTTTCAAAGCTTTCTGACCGAAGAGCTTTTGAAAGCCGACCATGTGGCGAACGTGAAGACCAGCCTTGTCATCCGCTGTGCGAAAGATGAACCTGGCCTGCCATTCGATGTGCTTGAAGAACGGCTGGCGCGAACGGCCTGACCCTTAGCGGCCCGCATTGGCCAAGGGGCGAGTCGCCGCCTTCAGGCGTGAGGCAAAGCTTTTCTCGCCGGACGAAAACCTGCGGACGCCAGCGTGTTTGATCGTCGCGCGGGCGACGACGCGACCTTCCTGAGCTTCGGCAACGGTTTCAAGAACGGACACGATCCAGCGGCGCTTGGTCTTCAGCTCGATCAACATGGCCATCTCCGTCGTCACAGTGCTTTCCACAGGTCAAACGATCACTTCGGAATGCGGCGTGGATGGGGAAAAGCTGTGCGCCAATCAGTTCATTTTCAGGACCGATTGCGGCGCATTATCGCCTTATTGTCGAGATGAGCCGCCCGTAATCCGCCTCGCCCGCATGGGTGGTGCGGCGATAGGAATAGAACCGTGACGCATCGCGAAAGGTGCAGTGCCCTGTCCATTCGGCATGACCCACCCCCGCCGCACGCAGCCGGTGCAGCCCATAGCCCGGCAGGTCAAAATGCAACCGGTCGCCTTGGCCATTGGCAAAAAAGCGTGTGCTTTCAGGGTCCTCAACTTGGAACTGGTCCAGAAATTCGGGTCCCACCTCATAGGCTGGCTGGCTGATGGTCGGGCCGATCACGGCGGAAATGTCGGACCGGCGCGCGCCAAGCTGCTCCATTGCGTCCAATGTCGCCTCTAGTACCCCACCAACCGCGCCCCGCCAACCAGCGTGAGCAGCCCCGATGACTCCGGCCTTGGTATCGGAAAACAGCACCGGCTGACAATCGGCGGTCAGGACGGCCAGCAGAACCCCCGGGGTCGCGGTGACCAACGCGTCCGCTTCGGGGCGGATCGCCAGCGGACCAGTGACGGCAACGGCCCGTGCCGAATGCACCTGATGCACGGTGACAAGCGCGTCAGGTCCGACCCCCATCGCCTCGGCCACCCGAGCGCGGTTGATGGCGACGGCCTCGGACTGGTCGCTGGACCCGGTGCCGCAGTTCAGCCCGGCAAAAATGCCCGACGAGGCCCCACCCTTGCGCGTGAAAAAGCCGTGGCGACAGGCCAGCGCGTCCGAGGTGATGATTTCCAGCAACGTATGCATCAGGGGGCAAATCCCGGGGGCAGCGGCGCAGCGGCAGAAGTCAGCGCCAGCACTTTGAACACCGAACCCATTTCTTCCGGATGGGTCAAGCGGCGATGCGCGGCTAGGTGATTTTCCAGTGCCAGACCGGTCAAATTCTTCGCCAGCCGGTCGGCCCGCGCAGCGATGCCCAGGCGGCCAAGAACCGACCCCTGGGTGTCATAGGCATGGGCAAGGCCCGCAGGAACAAGCGCCTCGAAATCCACATGAGCGGTCAGGTCGGCCCGACCCGGATGGGCCAAGGGGTCGTCAAAGGCATGGGCGCGCAGGGCCTGCAGCGTGTCGCCGCACGACCGCCAGCCGCCATAGTCGATCCAGAAGGACAGCCCGCCATGCAGGGCGATCCGTGAAGCGACGCTGGCGACCGACTGGCGGGCGGGCAGGCCGTATTCGACCAGCGCCCCGACGGGGGCGTCCTGAAAGGCGGGGGTATCCGGCACCTGCGGCAAGGGGTCGGACAGACCGAAAGCAAGGCGCCCATCCTGCAGGCCGATCAGCCGTTCATGCCAGCCACCGGGTTGACGCAGAAACTGCCGGATCGGCAAGGCATCCAGAAATTCATTCGCGATCAGGAACAACGGCGCTTGTGGCAGATCGTCAATGTGATCCACCCATGTCGGCGCGCAAAACGGTGCCAGCGTTGCGGCTTGGAGGGTGCGCAGTCGGGGCGAGGCTTCGACCAGCACAACCCGGGCCGCCGCGTGAAAGCCCCGAACACCGCGCGTCGCCCGTAGCATGTCGGCCATCAGCGTGCCGCGACCGGGGCCAAGCTCGGCGAGGGTGAACGGCGAAGGCGCACCCCGGTCCAGCCAGGCCTGCGCCAGGGCCAGCCCGAAAAGCTCGCCGAACATCTGGCTGATTTCGGGGGCAGTGATGAAGTCGCCCTTGGTCCCGAAAGGCTCACGCGTGGTGTAGTAGCCGTGGACCGGGTGAAGCAGGCAGTCGGCCATGTATTCTGCCACGGTGATTGGCCCGGCCTCGCGGATACGCTCGACCAGCAAGGAGGCAAGCGGCGTCATTTGGCCTTTGCGCGCAAGGAAAACCACAGACCCGCGGCCAGCATCGGCAGGGTCAGGACCTGCCCCATGGTCAGGCCCCAGCCGGCCCAGTGCAGGGCAAGGCCCACCGGGTTGCCCTCGCTGACAAACTGCGCGTCGGGTTGGCGGACGAATTCGACGGCAAACCGCGCCAGCCCGTAGCCGATCAGGAAAACGCCCATGATCGCTCCCGGCCGCTTCAGCCAGCCGCGCCCCAGGGCAAGCCACAGCAGGACCAAGCCCAGGAGAAGCCCTTCAAGTGCCGCTTCATACAACTGGCTGGGATGGCGGGCGCAAAGTTCTACCAGATTCGGGCAGTTTTGCGCCGCCGCCCCCGGAAAGATCACCCCCCATGGCAGATCGGTCGGGCGGCCCCAAAGCTCGGCGTTGACGAAGTTGGCCAACCGCCCCAGCATCAGGCCGATGGGTGCGACCAGCGCCAGAAGATCGCCCATCGACAGCATGGGGATGCCTTCGCGCCGGCAGAACAGCAGACCTGCGACGACGACTCCGGCAAAGCCGCCGTGAAAGGCCATGCCGCCCTCCCAGACCCGGAAGATCGCAGCGGGGTCGGCGCGGAATGTGGAAAAGTCGTAGAACAGCACATAGCCAAGCCGCCCGCCCAGAATCACCCCGACGATGATCCAGGTCAAAAGCCGTTCGACCTGCTCGGGTCGCATGGGCGGGTCCTCGGCCCAAAGTGCTGGCGTCTTTACCGCGCGGACGATGATCCACCAGCCGGCGACAAGGCCGGTGATATAGGCCAGCGCATACCAGCGCAGGGCAAATTCGCGGCCCAGGATTTCGATCTCGAACAGATTGGGCGAGATGTCGGGAAAGGCGATCATGGCGGTATCCGATGCTTTGCCCGCTTGTGGCAGGGTCGCTTTTGGCAGGGTCTGACGCGCGATGTCAACCGGCGGCAATCCGCCGCCTTGTCCTTGGGCGGGGTCGGGGCCATATAGGTCCTAGCCGAAAGGGAGCCCGCGATGCAAAGCCGTAACAAGTTTCTGGATGACATGAGCCAGCTTATGACCAACG
The DNA here is from genome assembly GCA_903917595.1 of uncultured Rhodobacterales bacterium. Taxonomy (GTDB): domain Bacteria; phylum Pseudomonadota; class Alphaproteobacteria; order Rhodobacterales; family Rhodobacteraceae; genus Tabrizicola; species Tabrizicola rara. Next base: position 7,641 of record CAIXBE010000183.1, on the reverse strand, counting down.
CCATGGGCGTGGCCCAAGGTGCCAAGTCCGAAGCCGAGACTGCCTTTCGCGGCTTTGTCGACCGCTGGATGGCCGACCGCGATTTCGTGACGCGTGAGGAATTCGACGCCATCCGCGCCATGGCGCAGAAGGCTCGGGAAGAGAATGCCAGCCTTGAGGCTCGGATCGCGGCGCTTGAGGCTGCGCTGGCAAAGAAGAAGGGCTAAGCGCCCTCCTTTCCGCACCAGATCTGTGCGGATATCGCGATTGTTTGGGCCTGAACGCCGACTTATGTTCGTCACTGAACATCAGTGAGGAGTTGTCATGACCATCCACCCCGAAACCCGTGTCGGCCACGTCCACCTTAAGGTCGCCGACCTTGACCGGGCGATCGCGTTCTACTCGGGGATCCTGGGATTTGAGGTCACTCAGCGCTATGGCGTTCAAGCGGCTTTCCTGTCTGCGGGCGGCTATCATCACCATATCGGGTTGAACACTTGGGAAAGCCTGGGTGCCAGCCCGCCGCCGCCCGGCCATACAGGGCTTTACCATTCGGCTTTTCTCTTCCCCAACCGCAAGGCCTTGGCCGAGGTTCTGAAGCGTCTTGTAGAAGCGGGCTATCCGCTGACCGGCGCCACGGATCACGGCGTGTCAGAGGCGCTGTATCTGGACGATCCCGATGGCAACGGGGTCGAGCTTTACCGCGACAGGGTTGAGGCCGACTGGCCCCGCGCGGCTGATGGTTCACTGGCTATGACGAGCAAGCGGCTGGATGTGCAGGCGCTGCTTGCTGAAGCGGCTTAAAGCGTATCGCCGCCAATCAGGTTCACCTGATTGGCGGCGATACGCAACATAAACAATGGCTTGCCTGCCTTGGATCGCCATCAATCTGAATCAGATTGATGGCGATCCGCCCTAGGCCCGGAACAGACGGAAAGCGGCCGACGCGCCCCAGCCCGCCAGCGCGGCCAGCACCAGCGACAACAAGCCATAGACCAGCGGCCGCTCATGCGCGAGTTTGAAGACGAACCGCTCCAACCCGACCTTGCGCACCCCGATCACCCGTTCCTGATGCGCCACAACCTTCTGGTCGCGCAGAAGAAACAGCCGAACCTTGTATTCGCCTTCCGTCAGGTTGGCGGGCAGAACGACATCGGTGCGAAACAGCGTGTCTTCGGTCAGTTCGACCCGGCCTTCCAAAATCCGAAAGCGATCCTCGTCAGTGCGGACCCGAAGCAGCGCCAGGATGAATTCGCCCGCATCATCGGCTTCGGCGGCGATGCCCACGGCGCGGATGACCCGTTCGATTGTGATGCCAAAGCGCAGATTGTCGGTGTCCGACAGGATGTGGTTCAAAGGACCCGTGGTCGCCACCGCGTAAAAGCTGGGGGCGCTGTCGATTCGCACCGCGGCATTGTTGACCCAGATCCCGGCAACCCGGTCCTTTCTGCGGACCATGACCGGAGAGGCCGGGCCTTCGACGGTGATGATCACCTCCAGCGGGCTGTCGCCGGGGGCCGGGGCGTCGCGCTTGACCGCGCCGTAGATCAGGATTTCGGACCCGTCGAAATCGGCAGTGATCGACACGCGGTTCTGGCTAAGGCCGGAAACAATCATCTCATCGGCAAGCACCAGTTGCGGGGCCAATGCCAGTAGCAATGCCACAACGAGGACCGGCGCGCGGATCACGGCAAGACCCCGCCTGCGACCGAGTAAAGCTCGTCCGGTTTCATCAGGAGATCGAGGGCAATCCGGATCGACACCGACAGGACCAGCAGGGACAGTAGGATGCGCAACTGCTCGGCCTTCAGCCGCATGCCGACCCTTGTGCCGATCTGCGCGCCGATCACGCCGCCAAGGATCAGCAGCAGCGCCAGCAGCATGTCGACTGTCTGACTGGTAACGGCGTGCATGACCGTGGTGAAGGCGGTCACGAAGATGATCTGAAACAGCGAGGTGCCGATCACCACCTTGGTCGGCATGCCAAGCAGGTAGATCATCGCGGGCACCATGATGAAGCCGCCGCCGACGCCCATGATCGCCGCCAGGACCCCGACCAAGGCCCCGACGATCAGCGGCGGGATGACGCTTATGTAAAGCCCGCTGGCGCGGAACTTCATCTTGAACGGCAGCCCATGCACCCACGAATGCACATGGCTGCGCCGGATCGGAGCGTTGGTCTGCCGCGAGCGCAACAGTGTCCGCAGACTTTCCTGCAGCATCATGGCCCCGATCAGGCCAAGAAACAGCACATAGGACAGTTGGACGAACAGATCGACCTGGCCCAGCGCCTTCATCCAGTTGAAAAGCCAGACCCCGATGGCGGACCCGGCAATGCCGCCCGCCAGAAGGACGCCGCCCATCTGGAAATCGACCCCCTTGCGCCGCAGTTGCGCCAGCACGCCCGACACGGACGAAGCCACCACCTGGTTCGCTCCGGTCGCCACCGCCACGGCAGGCGGCACGCCGATGAAGAACAGCAAAGGGGTGATGAGGAACCCGCCGCCGACCCCGAACATGCCTGACATAAAGCCGACAATCCCGCCCAGCCCCAGAATGAGGAAGGCATTGACCGACACTTCGGCAATCGGGAGGTAAAGCTGCATCGATAGGGCCCATTCGGGGCAAAAGCGGCGGTTTGTTCAAAGGCTTGCGCGCCTTTGAACATGTTGTCAAACGCCTATTCCGTGTTGGAGAGCCCGCGCAGGAATTCCCGCAGGATGCGCTCAAGTTTTGCGGCACCCAAGGGGGCCATCGCCTTGGTATGCTCGTGGCTGATCTTCTCGTCCGACATGCCTGCGGCCATGTTGGTGATGGTCGAAATCGCGGCCACCTTCAGCCCCAGGAAGCGGGCCAGGATCACCTCGGGCACCGTGGACATGCCGACCGCGTCACCGCCCAGAAGTTTGAGCATCCGGATTTCTGCCGGCGTTTCGAACGATGGACCAGAATACCAGCAATAAACCCCCTCGGGCAGGGCCACCCCCTGCCGGTCGGCAGCCGCCTTCAGCGCGGCCCGCAGGCCCGGATCATGCGCATCGCCCATCGGCACGAAACGCGCATCAGTCTTTTCGCCGATCAGCGGGTTCAGGCCGCTATAGTTGATGTGGTCAGACAGCAGCATCACGTTTCCCGGCGGAATGTCGGGCCGCATCGACCCTGCCGCATTGGTCAGGATCAGTTGGTCCGCCCCAAGCGCGCGCAGCACCTGCAAAGGCAGCAGCATTGCGCGGGAATTGCCGGATTCGTAGTAATGCTCACGCGCGCCGAAAACCGCGACCCGCACGCCTTCAAGCGTTCCGATGTGCAGGTTCGGGTTGTGCCCGGACACCCCGACATGCGGAAAGCCAGGAAGATCGCCATAAGGAATTGCCACCCCGTCAACCGCATGGGCCAGATGGCCAAGGCCAGAGCCAAGGATCAGCCCAAGTTGGACGGGCTCGGACCCGGCGCGGGACCGGATAAGGTCGGCAAGGCCCTTGGCTTCGCTCATTCCTCAGCGTTCCTTGACATAGGGCTCGCCGCCTGCCCTCGGTGGGATTGCCTTGCCGACGAAACCGGCCAGCACGAAGACGGTCAGGACGTACGGCAGCGCGTCGAGGAATGGCACCGGGACCTTGACCTGCACCACCGCCTCGACCACGTCGGGCCGCAGGGCAAGCGCCTGGAAAAAGCCGAACAGCAGGCACGCCCACATCGCCGCCACCGGACGCCATTTGGCAAAGATCAGGGCGGCGAGGGCGATATAGCCGCGCCCTGCCGTCATCTCCTTGCCAAAACCGGCTTGCAGGGCGGTGGCCATGTAGGCCCCGGCCAGACCACACAGGACACCGGTGATCATGACGGCGGAAAAACGCAGGCCCTTGACGCTGACCCCCGCGGTATCGACCGCGGCCGGGTTTTCGCCCACCGCGCGCAAGCGCAGGCCATAGCGGGTGCGGTAAAGCACCCACCATGTCAGAGCGACGATACCAAAGGCCGCATAGACAAGCGCCGAATGGCCGGAAATCACCTCGTGATAGAAGGAGCCAATGATAGGGATGTCCTTGACCATATCAGCAAACGGCAGGGTGATCGGATCGAACCGGGCCGCGCCTTCCAGCGGCGGGGTACGGCCGCCCTGACCAAACAGGTATTGCGCCACCAGCACCGTCAACCCGGACGCAAGGAAGTTCAGCGCCACTCCGGCGATAAGCTGATTGCCCCGGAAGGTGATCGCGGTCACCCCATGGATGCCTGCAAAGACCAGCGAGCCGCCGATTCCCGCCAAAGCGCCCACCCATGCCGAGCCGGAGTAGAACGCCACCGCCCCCGAGCACATCGCGGCCACAAGCATCTTGCCCTCAAGCCCGATGTCAAAGACGCCGGAACGTTCGGAGTAAAGCCCGGCGATGCAGGCCAGCAGCAGCGGCGTTGCCAACCGCAGGGTGGAGTCGAGGATTTGCAGAAGGGTTGCGTATTCCATCAGGCGGCCTCCATCCGGTTGGAACGGAAGAGGGTGAAGATACGGGTCAAAAGCATCCGCACCATCATGTCCAGGGCCCCGGTGAACAGGATCACCAGACCCTGCACCACGGTTCGAAGCTCAATGGGGATCTTGGTCCAAAGGCCAAGCTCGGCCCCGCCTTGGAACAGGAACCCGAACAGAAGCGCCGCCAGCACCACGCCGATCGGATGATTGCGCCCCATCAGCGCCACGGCGATGCCAATGAAGCCCGCCCCCGATGCCGAGTTGCCCAGCAAGCGCTCCGCTTCGCCCATCACGTTGTTGATTGCCATCATGCCCGCAAGCCCGCCAGAAATCAGCATGGCGACCATGATGATCCGGGTCGGATTGATCCCGGCATAGCGCGCGGCGGGTTCGGATTTGCCAAAGGCGCGAATCTGGTAGCCAAGCCTTGTGCGCCAGAGCAGGGCCCAGACGACGACAGCCATGATCAACGCGATGAAGAAGGTCACGTTCGCAGGCACGCCCTTGTCGAAGATCAGGTTGATGCCAGGGATCTCGTTGAAGCTTGGCAGACGGGTCGCTTCGGGGAAGGTGGCGGTGGTCGGGTCCATTTTCCCCTGAGGACGCAGGACATCGACCAACATGAAGATCAGAAAGCTTGCGGCGATGTAGTTGAACATGATCGTGGTGATCACGATATGGCTGCCGCGTTTGGCCTGCAGATAGGCCGGGATCGCCGCCCAGGCCGCGCCGAACAGCGCCGCCCCGCAAGCAGCCCCCATCAGTGCCAGCGTCCAGTGTGGCCATGGGATGAAAAGGCAAGCGAAGGCCACGCCCAGACCGCCAAGCTGCGCCTGCCCCTCGCCGCCGATGTTGAACAGGCCGGCATGGAACGCGACCGTCACCGCAAGGCCGGTAAAGATGAAGCTGGTGGCGTAATACAGCGTGTAACCCCAGCCATAGGCGCTCATCAGGCTGCCCTGCACCATGACCGTGATCGCCTCCCAGGGGTCCTGGCCGATGGCAAGAATGACGATGGCCGACAGGATCGCAGCCATCAGCAGCGACACAAGCGGCACAAGGGCCACATCAGCCCAGCGCGGCAAACGGTCCATCAGGCGGCCTTTCCTTTTCCGGTGACACCGGCCATCAACAGGCCCAGTTCGCGTTCGTTCGTCGTTTCGGGATCGCGGAAGCCCATGATCTTGCCGTCAAACATCACGGCGATGCGGTCGGACAGGGACATGATCTCGTCCAGTTCGACACTGACCAAAAGGATCGCCGCCCCGGCATCGCGCAGAGCGATGATCTGCTTGTGGATGAATTCGATCGCGCCGATATCGACGCCGCGGGTAGGCTGGCCGATCAGCAGCAGCGCGGGGTTCTGCTCCATCTCGCGGGCAACGACGATCTTCTGCTGGTTGCCGCCCGAGAAGCTTTTCGCCGGAAGCCAGCAGTCCGGGGGCCGAACGTCGAACTTCTCCATCTTCTTGCGGGTGTCGTCGCGCAGCGCGTCATTGTCCATGAAGAGGGCATTCTTCTGGTATTGCGCATTGTTGAAATAACCGAAGGCCACGTTTTCCCAGGCCGAAAAATCCAGAATCAGCCCGTATTGATGCCGGTCCTCTGGCACATGCGCAATTCCCGCCGCGCGGCGGCTTTGCCCGTCCGAGCCTTTGCCGGACAGCGGCAGGTCAGCGCCTTTCAGAGTGATCTTGCCGGTGGCCCGCATCATGCCGCCAAGCGCAGCAAGCAGTTCGGACTGGCCGTTGCCTGCAACCCCTGCGATGCCAAGGATTTCGCCCGCACGGATTTCAAAGCCGACACCTTTGAGGCGTTCGACCTTGTGTTCGTCACGCACCCGCAGGTCTTCGACTGCCAGCACAACCTCACCCGGTTTCGCCGGGCCCTTTTCGACCTCCAGCAGGACCTTGCGGCCGACCATCAGTTCGGCAAGCTGTTCCGGGCTGGACTCGGCCGTCTTGACCGTGGCGACCATTGTGCCGCGCCGCATCACGCTGACGTTGTCGGTCGCTTCCATGATCTCGCGCAGCTTGTGGGTGATCAGGATCACCGTCTTGCCCTGATCACGCAGGCCGCGAAGGATGCGGAACAGATGGTCCGCCTCATCCGGGGTCAGAACGCCCGTGGGTTCGTCCAGGATCAGGATTTCCGCCTGACGATACAGGGCTTTCAGGATCTCAACCCGCTGCTGGTGGCCGACCGAAAGGTCTTCGATCAGCGCATCGGGATCGACGTCCAGTTCATAGTCGCGGGCCAGCCGTTCCAGTTCCTTGCGCGCCTTGGCCAGCGAGGCGTTCAGCATCGGGCCATCCTCGGCCCCCAGCACGACGTTTTCCAGAACAGTGAAATTCTGCACCAATTTGAAGTGCTGGAACACCATGCCGATGCCCGCGCGAATGGCACTTTGGCTGTCGGGAATTGCGGTCAACTGGCCCTTGACGAAGATCTGGCCGGCGTCGGCCTTGTAGAACCCGTACAGGATCGACATCAGCGTGGATTTGCCCGCACCGTTTTCGCCGATGATCCCGTGGATCGTGCCCTTTGGCACCGCGATGTTGATGTCCTTGTTCGCCTGGACCGGACCGAAGGCCTTGGAGATGCCCTTCAGTTCGATGGCAAGAGCTTGGTCCGCCATGCTTTCCCCCTGTAAAGCCGGGCCCCCGCCGTTTCTGGTCGCGGCTTTTCAGGGCATCCGGTGCAAATGTGCCGCGCCATTGGGTTGGCGCGGCACCAATCACTAAGCCGAAGCTGATCAGAACGTTGCTGCCGGGCAGGTATCGTCCGACATGTAGTCGTGGACCACCAGCTCGCCCGACTTGATGGCAGCGGCAGCCGCGTCGACAGCCGCGATCATCTCGGGGGTGACAAGGGCGGCGTTGTTCTCATCCATCGCATAGCCGACGCCGTCATTCGCCAGACCCATGACGTTGATGCCGGCCTTCAGATCGACGCCTTCCTTGAACGCCTCGTAGACGGCATTGTCGACGCGCTTGAGCATCGAGGTCAGAACCGAGCCGGGGTGCATGTAGTTCTGGTTGCTGTCCACGCCAATCGACAGGATGCCTTCGTCGGCCGCTGCCTGCAGAACACCAACGCCAGTGCCGCCAGCCGCCGCATAGATCACGTCCGCGCCTTGCGCCTTCTGACCCTTGGCCAGTTCCGCGCCCTTGACCGGGTCGTTCCAGGCT
>CAIXBE010000182.1 GCA_903917595.1 uncultured Rhodobacterales bacterium | reverse complement strand
TATGCCGAGTGGCTGGCCAAGGCCAAGACGGGCGATGTGCAACTGTCGCATGTCGATCCGACAGCACCGGTAGCGGTTGCCTCGAACGACTGAGGCACTAGGTTTGCAATGACCATTCCGGGGTCTGGCCGCAGGTCGGGCCCCTAACGTCTGAAACGGGTCCAGCGTGAGCGACATCAGGGCATATGAAACGGTGACCGGCACCCCGTATGAGGCGGGGTTCGGCGATTATGTGCAGCTTCTGAAGCCGCGTGTCATGTCGCTGGTCGTGTTCACAGCGCTGGTGGGCCTTCTGGTCGCGCCGGTCGGATTGCACCCGGTCGAAGGCTTTGCCGCGATCCTGTTCATCGCCATTGGGGCTGGTGCTTCGGGTGCCTTGAACATGTGGTGGGACGCCGACATCGACCAGGTGATGACCCGAACCAAGCGCCGCCCAGTGCCGTCAGGCCGGGTGCAGGCAGGCGAGGCGTTGGGCGTCGGTCTGGCCCTTTCCGGCATCAGCGTCATCATGCTGGGCCTAGCCACCAACCTGCTGGCGGCCGGGCTGCTGGCCTTTACCATCTTCTTTTACGCCGTCATCTATTCGATGTGGCTGAAACGTTCGACCCCGCAGAATATCGTCATCGGTGGCGCGGCCGGGGCTTTTCCGCCGATGATCGGCTGGGTTTGCGCCACCGGGAGCCTGTCGGTCGAGGCGTTCCTGATGTTCGCGCTGATCTTCATGTGGACCCCGCCGCATTTCTGGGCGTTGGCCTTGTTCATGAAGGAAGACTACCACGCCGCTGGCGTTCCGATGCTGACGGTCACCCATGGCCGCAAGTCGACGCGGACGCATATTCTGGTCTATACCCTCTTGCTGATGCCCGTGGGAATCGGTTCGGCGCTGACCGGGATCGGCGGGCCATTTTCGCTGGCCGTCGCGTTGGCGCTGAACCTTTGGTTTCTGGTCGGTGCGATCCGCATCTGGCGCCGGGACGAAGGGCAGGCCGAAGCTGACAATTACGCCACAGAAAAGTCGGTGTTCAAGTTCTCGATCCTGTATCTTTTCATGCACTTTGCCGCCTTCCTTGCCGAAGTCGCGCTGAAGCCGTTCGGTCTTGGGGGCTGGTAAGATGACGTTTCGCCCGGAACACGAAATCTACAAGCGCCGCTTTGGCCGCAACCTTGGCCTTGGCCTGACGCTGGCGGCCTTTGTGGCGCTGGTCTTTGCGCTGACCGTGGTCAAGGTGACGCGCGGCGACCCGATGAAGGCGTATGACCATGTGATCGACCCTCAGGCCGCCCCGGCCGAGGTCAGCGAATGATTTTCCCGCGCCTGCAGGGGCCGAACCGGACGCTGGTCCAACTGGTCGCGCTAGTCTTGACCATGGGGTCGTTGTCCTTTGCCGCCGTGCCGTTCTACGACTGGTTCTGCAAGGTCACCGGGTTTGGCGGCACGACCTCGGTCGCGGCGGCGGGGTCCGATGTGATCCTTGAGCAGACGATGAAGGTGCGCTTTGACGCCTCGCTGGAACAGGGCATGCCCTGGACCTTCAAGCCGGTTGAGCGGTCAATGACCATCCGCATCGGCGAGACGGGCCTTGCGTTCTATGAGGCGCACAACCCCACCGACCGGGTGGTGGCCGGGACCGCCAGCTTCAACGTCTTTCCCTATGCGGCAGGCGGCTATTTCACCAAGATCGAATGCTTCTGCTTTACCCAGCAGGTGCTGCAGCCCGGGGAAACCGTGCTGATGCCCGTCAGTTTCTACATCGACCCGGAAATGATGAAAGACCCCGAAGGGCAGTTTGTGCATGAGATCGTGCTAAGCTATACCTTCCATGAAACACCGCTGCCCGCCGATCAGGCAGCCCTGCAAACGCCCGCAGCGACTGCCGCGGTGAACTGAGAAGAACAAGGGAGACGCTGGCCATGGCCCACGCAAAGAACCACGACTACCACATTCTGCCGCCGTCGATCTGGCCGCTGCTGGGCGCGCTTTCCGGCTTTGTCATGCTGTATGGCGCGGTGCTTTGGATGCACGGATCGGCCCCGTGGATGGGGCTGATCGGGCTTGCCGGTGTGCTTTACACCATGTTAGCCTGGTGGTCCGAAGTCGTGCACGAAGGCCAGACCGGCGATCATACTCCGGTCGTGCGACTGGGCCTGCGCTATGGCTTCATCCTGTTCATCATGTCCGAGGTCATGTTCTTCTCGGCCTGGTTCTGGACCTTCTTCAAGCACCGCATGTATCCGATGGGACCC
>CAIXBE010000181.1 GCA_903917595.1 uncultured Rhodobacterales bacterium | reverse complement strand
GTAATGAACATCCTGTCTGCCCGGCCGGGGGGGGGGGGGGGCGGGGGGGGTGCGTCGGCTGCTGCGCCTGCGGGCGGCGGTGGCGGGGTGGCCAATATCACGCTGGTCGGGGACAGGTTCAGTGGTGACGGGGTCGTAAGCATTTTCGACCAGATCAATGACGGCATTCGTCGTGGCATGAAAATCAATCTGGTGCGCGCATGATCCTGTTTGAGCCCGGCTTTTCGGGGACCGAGTTCCCGCTGGAACATCCGCGCATCGGGGCGCATGCGATCAGCGGCACGGTTGCCGCCTCGACCGAGGCTGCGGGGTTTTCGGCGATCTTTGCCGCCAACCTGAACACCACCCAATGGTGGCGTCCGACCGCCGTGCCCGCGACCTGGGACCTGACCTTTACCAGCGCCCCGGTCAGCTATTTCGGCATCGCGGCGCATGATCTGTTCACGGTCGGCGCAACGCTGGAAGTGCAGCGCTGGGACGGTGCTGCATGGGTCACGATCATCACCCACACCCCCGCCGACAACAGTGTCATCTTTGGCCTGCTGATCCGCACCACCCGTGACCGGCTGCGGTTCCGGTTTACCGGCGGCATCCCGACAATCGGCGTCATCAGCATGGGCGACGTGATCGAGTTTCCGCAGCGCTGCCAATACACCGGTAGCACGTCGTTCGAGATGGCCGATCAGGACGAATACCGTGACACGCTGAGCGAGGGCGGGCAGGTGCTGGACCGGTTCCGCACCCGCCGCAGCATCCCGGCGCGGATGGAGGTCAGTCATCTGTCCGAGGCTTGGTCGGATTCGGTTCTGACCCTTTTGCGAACCTATGCAAAGGACTGGCCCATCTTCATGGCAGATCGACCGGCCAGCCGTCCGAAGTCCGTGGTCTTTGGGCTGACCAAGGCCCCCATCCAGCCAGAGCGCACCATTCCGCAGCATCGGGTGGCGATGAGCGTGACAATCGAGGTGATGGGCAATGTCAGCGCTTAGCCCGATCCAGATTGTCGAGCTGCGCCAGCCGCGCTGCGCGCTGCGGTTTGGCGTGGGGGCCTGCCCCGCGACCGGCACGCCCAAGTGCTACAACACTTGGGGCACCTGTCCGACCGCCGTGACCAAGGCAGCATTCGCGGCGACTGGGCGCATCCGCTGGCGGTTCGTGCAGAACCGGCCCGGGTTGTTCGCGGTCGGGGATTTTTCGGTGACCGACGATCCGGCGACGAACGCGATTGCCGTGGCGCAGCTGCGGGTTTCCACGACCAAGGCCGAGTTGAACATCGGCGCGCTGCTGGACGGAAAGTCTCCTTTCGGCGTGCATGCCACGGTGAGTGTCAGCATGCCGGATTTCGTCTGGGATGATCACGTCGGAGATTTCTATCTGGGCGACCGGGTCAGTCTGCCAAAGCGCAACTTCTGGGCGGTCTGGACCGCGCGCAACGCGTTCTATGGCGGTATGGAAATCGTGGTCTATGAGGGCTACGAGGGCGAGGCGCTTTCGGCCATGCGCCAGCGGCTTTACGTCCTGGATAATGTCGACGGGCCGGACAGTTCCGGCAATGTGACGCTGCATGGCATAAGCCCCCTGATCGAGGCTGAAGGCCAGACATCCAAGTTCCCGCCGCCGATGGATGTGCGGCTGGTTTCGGCGATCACCGCTGGCCAGACCACGGTTCAGGTGCTGACGAATGACGAAACCAACCTGAGCCGCGAGCTGGGGATTGGTGGCGAAAAGGGCGTTCGGATCGGCGACGAGATCATGTTCTATGCCGCCTATTCGGTCGTCACATCGGGCATCTACGATCTGACCGGCGTCACCCGGGGGGTGCTGAACACGGTGGCGGCATCGGCAGCGGCAGACGCACGGGTGCAGCGCATCGGGTATTTTAAGGACGTGGCGACCTGGCGGTGCGGAGAGTATCTTCTGAGTGATCACACCCCCGTCGGTGCCGCGCGGATTTCGACAAGCTGGACGACAGAGGGTGAGGCCTATCTGGAAATCTTCCGGTCAACGGTCGCAATCGCCACGCCGACACCCGTTGCAAACCTGATGGGCGAGATTGTGCAGCAGGGCATGTTCTATATCTGGTGGGGGGAATACACCCAGAAGATCGAGATGCAGGCCATTCGCGCACCCGACGGTGCCGTGCGGCAGGTGTCGACCGCGTCGGAGATTCTGGCTGGGTCTGCCGAATTGCGCCGCCAGCCTGAAAGTCTGTTGACGCGAATCTTTGTCTATTATGCACCGATTGATCCGACCAAGACGGATCGCGCCAATTACCTGGTAATTGACGGGCAGATCGAGGCGACCAATGAGGTGCCTCAGGCCGCTGGCAAAGCCTATACTTTGGAAATAGATGCGCGCTGGATCAACACTGCCGTGCATGCGCAATTCCTTATTGCCCGCATTCTGTCGCGCTATCGGCAGGTTCCCCGGTTTTTGACCTTTCGGGTCAGCGCCAAGGACCGC
>CAIXBE010000180.1 GCA_903917595.1 uncultured Rhodobacterales bacterium | reverse complement strand
GCGTGCCCGACAGGTCAAGATCGCCCGCCGCAGCGCCCACAACCTCGACCATGGCCGAGCCGTCATGGTTCACCGGCGGGCGCGTGGGGTCGGGGATAAATGCGGAAATGCCGTCATCCCAATTCAGCTTGCCGCCGCAATGGCTGTAAAGATGCACGACCGGAGACCAGCCGCCGGACATCGCAACCGCTTCGCAGGCGATTTCCTCCAGCACGGCACCCTCGCCCGCCTGCAGGCAGACGGCGACACCGGTGACGCGCTTGCCACCTTTGACCTTTGCCACGGCATGGCCGGTCAGGACGCGGATACCAGCCGCCCGGGCGGCCTCAACCAAGGCCCCGGTGGCACTGTCGCGGGCGTCAAGGATCGCGGGGATCTCAAGGCCTGCGGCTTTCAGCGCAAGGGCAGTCTGATAGGCACTGTCGTTGTTGGTGACGACCACGGTCCGGTCACCCGGCGACACGGCATAGTTCACCGCATAGTCGCGCACGGCCCCGGCCAGCATCACGCCGGGGATGTCGTTGCCAGAAAACGACAGCGGCCGTTCGATGGCCCCGGTCGCGGTGATGATCTTGCCCGTCCGGATGCGCCACAGCCGATGTTTCGGCCGCCCGTCGCCGGGGGTGTGGTCGGCGACGCGTTCGTCGGCCAGCACATAGCCGTGGTCATAGACGCCCGAGGCACAGGTGCGGGTGCGGATCGTCACGTTGTCGCGGGCGGCAAGGTCGGACTCCATCGCCGAGAGCCAGGCTTCCACCGGCTTGCCCTGAACCAGCGCATCATCAACCGGCGCGCGGCCGCCAAGGACCGGGGCCTGCTCCAGCAGGATCACGCGCGCCCCGGTATCGGCGGCGGCTTTCGCGGCCAGAAGGCCCGCAACCCCGGCGCCCACAACCAGCACGTCGCAGAAGGCATAGGCGTGTTCATAGCGGTCGGCATCGCCCATCGTCGGGGCCTTGCCCAGACCTGCGGCGCGGCGGATGATCGGTTCAAACACATGCTTCCAGAACGGGCGCGGATGGATGAAGGTCTTGTAGTAAAACCCCGCCGGCATGAACCGCGCGGCGTAGTTGTTGATGACGCCCACGTCGAATTCAAGGCTCGGCCAGTGGTTCTGGCTGGTGGCTTCCAGCCCGTCGAAAAGTTCCGTCGTGGTGGTGCGCTGGTTCGGCTCCAGCCGCGCATCGGCCCCAAGGTTGACCAGCGCGTTCGGCTCTTCCGGACCCGAGGCGACAATGCCGCGCGGGCGATGATACTTGAAGCTGCGGCCGACCAGCATCTGGTCATTGGCCAGCAGGGCTGCGGCAAGGCTGTCGCCCTTGAAGCCCTTCAACCGCTTGCCGTTGAAGGAAAATTCGACGGCGGCGGTCCGGTCGATCAGACGGCCGCCCTTGGCAAGACGGGTGCTCATGGCTTGGTTCTTTCGGTGCGGGAGGTGCCCACCCACCCCAGCCCTCCCCCACAGGGGGGGAGGGAGGCGCGGGTGGAGAGGGCAGCCTTGAATGACATGCGGACGGGGCCGGGCCAGCCGCGCGCCTCCCCCCTTGTGGGGGAGGATGGGTGGGGGGGCTGGGCGGTCATTTCGGTGACCAATCCGGCCTGCGGGCCTGAATCTTCGCGATGATGTCGGCGGGGGGTTCCGAGACCTGTGCGGAATAGGTCCCGAACAACTCCAGCGTGGCGGTGCAGCGGGCGGCAAGGAACCATTTGCCGCAGCCATAGGCATGGCGCCAGCGTTCGAAATGCACGCCCTTGGGGTTCTTGCGGGCGAACATGTAGGCCTCGAACTCCTCGGGCGAGGAGGCGGGGCCGAAGCGTTTCAGATGCGCCTCATAGCCGGG
>CAIXBE010000179.1 GCA_903917595.1 uncultured Rhodobacterales bacterium | reverse complement strand
CAAAGAAGCGGGCCTTGTAATGCTCGCCCTCATGCCAGTTTTCGTCGTGGGCCATGTAGCCAAAGCTGTAAAGGTGGACCAGCGCCGACACGGTATTGACCACCACAAGCATGATCGCGGTCATCCGGTCCAGCCGGATCGCCCATTCCGAATGCAGCGTGCCCGACACGATCCAGTCCAGGATCGGGGTCTGCACGGTCACACCGTCAAAGGTCAGGAAGATCACCCAGGACAGGGCGGCGGCCAGAAAGATCATCGCGGTGGTGATGACCTGCCCCGCGCGCTCGCCGATGACACGCCAGCCAAAGCCGCAGATCAGGGCCCCGATCAGCGGGGCGAAAAGGATGATCGTTTGCATTACTCGGTTCTGCCCTGACTGGATGCGCAAGCGGGGGACCCGCAGCGCGTCGATTGGAATTCTTTCGCCGAAACCGACCCGGCGGTGCGGCATGTCGTGCATTCAAGGTCAAGCATCCGGCCGTTCAGGCCTGTGACCCGCATTCCGAACAGATTGCGATCCCCGACGGCGGCCATGGCTCAGCCCTTCATCACGTTGACGTCTTCCACCTCGATGGTGCCGCGGTTGCGGAAGAAGACGACGAGGATGGCTAGGCCAATCGCAGCCTCGGCGGCGGCGACGGTCAGGACGAACATGGTGAAGACCTGGCCCACCAGATCGCCCGAGAAGGACGAGAAGGCGACGAGGTTGATGTTCACCGCCAGAAGCATCAGTTCGATCGACATCAGAATGACGATCACATTCTTGCGGTTCAGGAAGATCCCGAAGATCCCGATGACGAACAGCGCCGCCGCCACCGTCAGGTAATGTTCAAGTCCGATCATCGTTCCGTTTCCTTCTTGGGCTGCCTTGCCCGCGTTCCGTCCACCCGAAAGGGTGCGTCTTCTTCAGTCGGCCGCGCCCGGCGATTGCGGGTAGTAGAGATCGCAGCCGCAGCCGATGTCGTAACGATCGCGCTTCCGCGTTCCCTCCAGGAAGGTCCGCGCATCCTCGACGACTTCGAGTTCGTTCGACCGCGCGGTAGCGATAAGGGCATCGACCGTGGTCTGGGGGCCAAGACTGATCGGCCCATTCGGGGGCTGGATGTACTCGATGTAGGCCCCGCCCAGGTAGCTTCCTTCGGCTTCCGGTTTCGGCGCCCCGAGAATCAACGTGCTCTCGCCAGAATTGCAATCGACGACGAGCAGGTGTTCAAAAGGGAAGCAGACTTCGGAGGACACGATCTTCTGGGCGATCCGGCCGTTGCCGACGTCTACCGCCGGGCCACCCGACCTCGCGTTGCGCGTGTGTTCGAGGCCGAAACGCTCCACGTACGGATCCTCGAAGCTGCAGTCGGCCGCGACGCTAATCCGCTTGTCGTAGGATGCCCCGGTCCCCATGAAGATTGCAGGGTCGCAGGCCATAACCGGGTGCGACACAGCCAGCGTGATCACCAGGGTGTAGGCTGCTGATCCTTTACGTGGGGAAGAGGTAAGGATGGCCATCACAACCCCTGCCCCGGCTTCACGTCCTTCAGCTCCATCGCCTTCGCGGGGTCGCGCCACATCTGTTGCAGCACATTCTGGCGCTTGACGTCCTTGCGGTGCCGCAAGGTCAGCAGGATCGCCCCGATCATCGCGACGAGGAGGATCAGACCGGCAAGCTGGAACAACAGGAAATACTTGTCATAGATCAGCATCCCCAGCGCGCGGGTATTCTCGATCTCGGTCGGGGCCACGGCCTGACGCAAGGCACCCGCCCCATCCGCCACGGTCCAGACGCCAAGGCCGATGGAAATCTGCATCAGCAAGACCACCGCGATCAGCAGGCCCAGCGGCATGGCCCGCGCCATCTCGCCCTTCAGTGCGGCAAAGTCGATGTCCAGCATCATCACCACGAACAGGAACAGGACCGCCACCGCGCCGACGTAGACAATGACCAGCAGCATCGCGACAAACTCGGCCCCCAAAAGCACGAACAGGCCCGAGGTCGACAGGAAGGCGAGGATGAGCCACAAGACCGAATGCACCGGATTGCGGCTAAGCGTGACCATGAGGCCAGCCGCCACCGTGATTGTGGCGAACATGTAGAAGGCAAAGCTGAAGACGGTCATGCGTCTTTCTCCTCAGGCGTTTCAGCGAAGACGGCTTGCGCGATCTCCAGCGCTTTTTGCATCGACGGCACGCCGCCGAACATCGACATCTGCCAGATCACCTCGGCGATCTCGCGTTTGGTGGCCCCGGCGGCCAGCGCATTCTTGATCGTCACCTGCAACTGCGGCTCGCCCAGCGGCCCCAGCACGGTTTGCGCGGCGATGGTCACCAGAAACCTTGTGCGGGCGTCCAGACCTTCGGGATTGAAGGTCTTGCCGAACCACATTTCCAACAATTCCTTCGGCATCGCCGGGAACATCTTTTCGAACG
The DNA here is from genome assembly GCA_903917595.1 of uncultured Rhodobacterales bacterium. Taxonomy (GTDB): domain Bacteria; phylum Pseudomonadota; class Alphaproteobacteria; order Rhodobacterales; family Rhodobacteraceae; genus Tabrizicola; species Tabrizicola rara. The sequence goes on along the minus strand of CAIXBE010000179.1, from coordinate 4,935 downwards.
CCTTCACATCGACGTTTTCCATGGCCGGAGCGAAGGCAGAGGCCATCTTCTGGCCCTGCTCCATCATCGCGGCGAACATCTTGGTGAAGTCATCGGTCATGGGGTCACCGGTACGGAGCGTCGATTTCAAGGTTGCGGGCTATTTCGGCTTCCCAGCGGGCGCCGTTTTCAAGGAGTTTTTCCTTGTTGTAGAACAGCTCTTCGCGGGTCTCGGTGGCGAATTCGAAGTTCGGGCCTTCGACGATGGCATCGACCGGGCAGGCCTCTTGGCAGAAGCCGCAGTAGATGCACTTGGTCATGTCGATGTCATAGCGCGTGGTGCGGCGGCTGCCGTCGTCACGCGGTTCGGCGTCGATGGTGATGGCCTGCGCCGGGCAGACCGCTTCGCACAGCTTGCAGGCGATGCAGCGTTCCTCGCCGTTGGGATACCGCCGCAGCGCATGTTCGCCACGAAAGCGGGGCGACAGCGGCCCCTTCTCATGCGGGTAGTTCAGCGTGGTCTTCGGCGCGAAGAAGTATTTCATCCCCAGGCCGAAGCCCTTGATGAAATCCATTAGCAGGAAATACTTGGTGGCGCGGGTCCAGTCGATGTTGCTCATCATCAGCCTCCAATCGCCCAGCGGGCCCAGAAGCCGCCGAACACTTCGAATTTTGCAAGGAACGCCACCAGCACGACCCAAGCCAGGGACAGCGGCAGAAACACTTTCCAGCCAATCCGCATCAGCTGGTCATAGCGGTAGCGGGGCACGATCGCCTTCACCATGGCGAACATGAAGAAGAAGAACCACATCTTCGCCACCATCCACCACCAGCCATCGGGCAGGCCGGGGATCGGCGACAGCCAGCCGCCGAAGAAAAGCAGCGACATCAGCGCGCACATCAGGAAGATCGCGATGTATTCGCCGGCCATGAACAACAGGTAGGGGGTCGAGGAATACTCCACCATGAACCCGGCGACGAGTTCCGATTCCGCCTCGGGCAAGTCAAACGGTGGGCGGTTGGTTTCGGCCAAGGCGCTGATGAAGAACAGGAACACCATCGGGAAATGCGGCAGCCAGTACCAGTTGAACAGCCCATAATCGCCGTCCTGTGCCGCCACGATGGCAGAAAAGTTCATGCCGCCGGTCGAGATGATCACCCCGATGATGATCAGACCCAGCGACACTTCATAGGAAATCATCTGCGCCGCCGACCGCAGCGAGCCAAGGAAGGCGTATTTCGAGTTTGACGCCCAGCCGCCCATGATCACGCCGTAAACCTCCAAGGAGGAGATGGCGAAGACGAACAGGATGGCGACGTTGATGTTGGCCAGCACCCAGCCACTATCGAACGGGATCACCGCCCAGGACAGGATCGCCAGCACGAAGGACAGCATCGGCGCCAGAAAGAACACCGGCCGGTCCACGCCCGCCGGGATCACGATTTCCTTGACCACATATTTCAGCGCATCGGCCACCGATTGCAGCAAGCCCCATGGCCCCACCACGTTCGGCCCGCGCCGCATCTGCACGGCCGCCCAGACCTTCCGGTCAGCGTAGACAAGGAACAAAAGGCTGATCATCACGAAAGCCACGATCAGAAGGCTTTGTGCCGCGATCAGCACCGCCGTCCCGAACCCCGTGGAAAAGAACCCGTCCATGTCAGTCCCTCATCCTCAAACCGTCAGTCTTACGTCGTCGGTATTTCAAGTTCGACGCATTCCGCCACCGCCGTTTCGGCGTCAATGGTGCGCAGACCTTCGGGCAGGCTGGCCGAGATGAGGTAGACCGCATCCCCGAACCAGACTTGCCCGTCTTTCGTAACAATGGTCCGCACTTGCCGCGCGAACCCGTAACCCTTGTCCAGCGCATACTGCGCTGCAGCACAGCGGCCATAAGCCTCGACCTCTGCCTCGTCGGCCGCGCCGCGCATGGCGACGCTGAAACTGACCAGACCCTCGTCAAGCAGGATCGTCTGGACCCCCTCATAGACCGCGTCTGCGCGACCCTCTGACACCTCGACGCCCGGCGTGCAAGCCCCCAGCGCCGCAGTCGCGGTGCCAAGCGTTGCCAGCAGGGTGCGGGGGTGCATCATGGGCTATTCCGCAGCCATATCCGTGGCCAGCCGCGCCTTGGCCAAGGCCGACAGTTCCGCCATGACGGCGCTTGACCGCGCAACCGGGTTGGTCAGGTAGAAGTCCTTGATCGCATTACGGAAAGTCGCCTTCCCTACGGCGGCGTCAGGCAAGGCTTGCCAGTCATTCGTGGCCACCTCGTCGATGCGGCTCAGATGAGGGTGCGCGGCGACGATGGCGCTGCGCAGCGCAGCCAGCGAATCCCAGGGCAACGTCGCCCCAAGCTCGGCCGAAAGGGCGCGCAGGATGGCCCAGTTTTCCTTGGCCTCACCCGGCGCGAACCCGGCGCGGAAGGCAAGCTGAGGCCGCCCTTCGGTGTTGACGAACATCCCGTTTTCTTCGGTCCAGGCGGCACCCGGCAGGATGATGTCGGCGCGGTTTGCGCCCCGGTCGCCGTGGCTGCCCTGATAGATCACGAAGGGACCCGCTGCGATCTCGACCTCATCGGCCCCAAGGTTGTAGACCACCTCGGCCCCGTCGGTGGCGGCGGCAAGCCCGCCTTCGGTCGCGGCGCCCACATCCATCGCACCCACACGTGACGCGGCGGTGTGCAGCACCAGAAGCTTGGAATTCGAGTTTTCCGCCAACTGCATCGCCAGCGCCAGAACCGCCGCACCGTCAGCCTCGTTGATGGCACCCTGCCCCACGATCACCAGCGACGGTTTGGCCTTGGTCTCGTCCGAGATCACCTTGGCGGCCAAGGCTTCCAGCGCGGCACGGTCGGTGCCGACATGCGCGTAATCGTAGGTCAGATCAACGGCCTCGCCGACCAGACCGATCTTTGCACCCTTCGTCCAGGCCTTGCGCAGACGTGCGTTCAGGACCGGAGATTCCACCCGCGGGTTGGTCCCGATCAACTGGATCATCGCCGCGCCGTCGATATCCTCGATCGTAGCGGTGCCGACATAAGCCGACCGGTTGCCAATCGGCAGCTTTGCCCCATCGGTGCGGCATTCGATATGGCCGCCAAGGCCTTCGACCAGCGCTTTCAGGCTGTAAACCGCCTCGACCGGGGCCAGATCGCCAACCAGCGCAGCCACCTTGCGGCCCTTCATTGCCGCCGCCGCTGCCGTCAAGGCCTCGGCCCAGCCCGCTTTGCGCAGCTTGCCGTTTTCGCGAATATACGGGGTGTCCAGCCGCTGGCGACGCAACCCGTCCCAGACGAAGCGGGTCTTGTCGGAAATCCATTCCTCGTTCACTCCGTCATGGTTGCGCGGCAGGATGCGCATGACTTCGCGGCCCTTGGTGTCGATGCGGATGTTTGACCCCAGCGCGTCCATCACGTCGATGGATTCCGTCTTGGTCAGTTCCCAAGGACGGGCGGTAAAGGCGTAAGGCTTTGATGTCAAAGCGCCAACCGGGCACAGGTCGATGATATTGCCCTGCAGGTTAGAATCCAGCGTCAGGTTCAGATAGCTGGTGATTTCACTGTCTTCCCCGCGTCCGGTCTGGCCCATCTGGGTGATCCCGGCAACCTCGGTGGTGAACCGCACGCAGCGGGTGCAGGAAATGCAGCGGGTCATCGTCGTCGCAACCAAGGGGCCAAGGTTCAGGTCCTCGGACGCGCGCTTGGGTTCGCGATAGCGGCTGAAATCCACCCCGTAAGCCATCGCCTGATCCTGCAAGTCACATTCCCCGCCCTGATCGCAGATCGGGCAGTCCAAGGGGTGGTTGATCAGCAGGAACTCCATCACCCCCTCGCGGGCCTTTTTGACCATCGGCGAGGTGGTCTTGACCAGCGGAGCCTCACCATTCGGGCCGGGGCGCAGGTCCTTGACCTGCATCGCGCAGCTTGCCGCAGGTTTTGGCGGACCGCCGACAACCTCGACCAGACACATCCGGCAGTTGCCGGCGATGGTCAGTCGCTCATGATAGCAAAAGCGCGGGATCTCGACTCCGGCCACTTCTGCCGCCTGAATGATGGTCATCGCGCCATCAACTTCAACCTCGATCCCGTCGATGCTGATTTTCTTGAGGTTGGTCATGCCGCTACTCCGCCGCCACTTGCGCGCAGCCGTGGGTTTTCCACAACTGCGCGTCTTTCAGATATTTCCAGCCAAAGGCCTGGTCGCTGCTGCCATGCATCCGCAGATGCTCCAGCCGCGCCAGCGCCTCGTCCAATGTGGGTCGGTGCCCTGCAGGCACCCACCACATCACGAAATGCATCTTGCCAAGCACCTGAAACCACTCCTGCCGCCGCTCGTAAAACGCGCGGTGGACGGTGTTCCAGACGAATGCTTCCAGCGTTTCCACGCTTTCCCAAACGGTCAGGTTCGACACATATTGCGGGTCGCCGCCGATCTTGGCGTCAGTATTCCCCGTCCCGGGTTCACCCGAGCCTTCCATCATCCAGACAAAGCCAGGCATCCGTTTGCCCAGACCATTCACCCGGTCAAGCGCGGCCATGAACTCGGCCACGCGCGGGTCGTCCGTAGGAGCCAGCAGGCGCCCCACGTTCAACTCGGCCAGATGATGCCCGGCGGGTTGGGTCATTTGGTAGACCTCAACAGATAGCCGATCAGGCTTTCCTTGGCGATTTCTTCCTCGCCGATAGCACAATAGGCGTCTTGGTTGCCGGGTTCGGCCCCCTTGGCCTTGAGCCATTCTGCGGCAAGCGTCTTGCCCTTGGCCTTTTCCTCTTTCGAGGTGACAAAGGCGCGGATTTCAGCGGGCGAATAGCCCATGTCCAGCGCCAAGTCGCGCAGTTTGTTCAACTCGCCCAAGGCGCGCAGGGTGCGGGCGTCGATGGTGTCGCAATTGTCGTCGATCGCATCTCCGATAAACCCCAGCAACAGGGTGATGACGATGGTCGGCTCTTCGTT
>CAIXBE010000178.1 GCA_903917595.1 uncultured Rhodobacterales bacterium | reverse complement strand
GTGCCGTCTGAGGTGACCTCCATCCGTTCCAGCGCGGCGGTCCCCTGTCCGGTCAGCGGCAAGGCATAGCCATAGTCCAGCAGGGCCGCCGTCCCCAGACCACCGCCCGAATGCGACCCGGTCGCGTCCATCCAGACCGCGCGCCCGTCCAGCGTCGCCCGCAGGATCATGTGGTCAAAGGCTCCCAACCCGGGCAATTCTTGCGGCAGGCCATAGCCGCCATCCAGATCGGTCAGCGCGACCGCCGCTTCGACCCCCAACCGCGTCAGCATCACCCGGAGCAGCAGCGACTTGTCCTTGCAGTCGCCAAAACCGGCCGCGATCACCTCGGCCGGAGTGCGGGCGAAATACCCCCCCGCCCCGACGCTGAGAGAGACATAGCGCAATTCGTCCTGCACCAGCCGTAGCGCCGCAAAGGCCCGCGCCTCAGCTGTGGCATGTGCCTCGGCGATGGCGTCCACCTTCGCCTCCCATTCGGCGGGCAGCGAATAGTCGGCGGTGTAATGCGGGGCCAAGGCCCGGACCAAAGGCGTCCAGTCGCGGGTGTCGGAAAACCGCAAAAGCGCCGCTTCGATCACCTCATAGGGCACTTCCTCTTCGTCCGGGGGTGGCAGGTGCCCGGCGCGCTGCCAGACATGGCGCTGCGCTCCGTCGGCCAGCGGGGTCACCGCATAGGTCACTTCGGGCGGCAGCGGACCCAGCTCCAGCGGCACCCCCGCAGGCCAATTCACCACGCTTTGCGACAGCACGACCGGCGTGTCCCATTCCAGCAACGAGGTTCCGCCCCGTTCCCCCGCCCCGACCATCGGCGTCCGGGTCAGGATCGTGGCATAATCCAGCACATCGCCGACCCGCAGGTCGGGCACCTGCACGACCGCCGTCAGAGTGCCGTCGATGATGCCTTCGTCTAGCCGGGTTTCGCGGCGGTAGACCTCGGTGGTGATCTGGTCTTTCAGGTCAATCTCTTGCCCGTCCCGCAGGATGCGCATCCGCACCAGAAAGATCTGCTCGAACTCCGGATCGAAATCAAACTGGATCGTCGCCAGCCCCTCCAGCCCGGCGCGGTCGGTCACTTCGGCGACGGTGCGGCCATAGGACTGCTTTCCGTCGCCTACCCAACGCATCTGGTGATCACTGAGGAGGTAGAACTCGCCATCCTCCACTTCGGCACGCAGCTTTGGGTCGTCAGCGGGGATTTCCAGAACCTCGACCCAATCCGGTTCCGTCGCGATTTCAAGCATTTGTGCCGCAGCGGGGACTGCAAGGGTTAGGATCAGGCAAAGGGCGGACCGGAAACGAAACATCGGAACCTATGGCGTCAAGAACAATGCAGGCTAGCCACCCTGACCGGCACGCGGCAAGGGTCAATCCACGCGGCCAAAAGGAAATCCGGACCTGCCCCAAGGATTGCGCCCTGTCGCGCGTCTGACCTATCGTGATGCTGATGGACACGCCCGACGAAATGCTTGCGACCGCCGCGGCCCAAGGGGACCGTGCGGCCTTTGCCACCCTTGTCGGGCGGCACTATGACCGCATCCATGGCCTTGCCTGGCGGCTGACCGGCGTGAAAGCCGAAGCCGAGGATCTGGCGCAGGACATCTGCGCCGCCCTGCCGTCAAAGCTTCAAAACTGGCGGGGCGAGGCCCGCTTCACCACCTGGCTTTACCGCGTGGTGGTCAACGCCGCCCACGACCTGCGCCGCCGCCAGCAGACGCGGGCTCGCGCGTCGCAAGGTTGGGGCGACTGGGAACTGGCGCGGCAGGACGAGATTGCGGTGCAAGCCGAGGCACAGGATTGGCTGGCGCAGGCGATGACCGAACTGTCACCCGAACTGCGCGACACCGTGGCGCTGGTCTTGGGTGAGGAAATGACCCAGGCCGAGGCCGGCCTTGTGCTGGGCCTGTCCGAAGGCACCATCGCCTGGCGGATGAGCGACGTGAAGAAACGCCTGCGGGCAAAGGCAAGGGAGGACGCGAAATGACCGACGACTTCGACGACCTCAAGGCCGCCTTGAAGGCCGCGCCCGCACCGGACGCGGATGCGAAAGCCCGCGCCATGGCCCTGGCGATGAAAAACTTCGACGCCCTCCAAGGATCGCCCCAAGGATTTGGCGATCCGGCCCGTTCCAGTGAGGACCGCCCCATTGAGGCGGCCCCCCTGAACGGAGTGCGTCGCATGTTGAAATTCCTCACCTCCCGCCCTGCCCTTGCCGCCACCACGTCCGTCGCGGCGCTGGTGATCGGCGTCGCCGTGATCCTGCCGATTGCCGATCTGCGGATCGGTCAGCCGGTGGTCACGACGACCGAAAAGCCCAAGCCCGAAGCGCCTGCGGAAACCGCCAACGAAGATCAGGACCTGCGGACCGAGGTCCCCGCTGATCCCTCGAACGTGGTCGAGAAGAAGGTAGAAGAGGTCGCCTCGACCGATGACCAGCCCCTCGTCGCCCCCGAGCCGGTGACCGATGCAGAGGCAGCCGAAGTCACGGACGCGCTGGAAGCCGCGCCTCCCGCCGTGGCAGGTGGCGAGGCCGTCATCGCCGATCTGGAAATCGACGGCACCTTCGTCGGCGGGTTGGACGAAGGCGCAGTTGTCCGCGAACGCGCCGCTGTGGAATCCGAAGCCCCCGGCCTGATGCTGGCTCTGCCTGCCCCTGCAAGCGCCCCGCTGGTCGAACTTGCCCAGCCGCAACTGCCCGAAAATACCGAGGAATATGCCAACGAACCGGTGAACCCGGTCAAGGTCACGGCGGAAGAACCCGTCTCGACCTTTTCCATCGACGTGGATACAGCCTCCTGGGCGGTCGTCCGGTCGACCCTGAACATGGCAATGCTGCCGTCCCCCGATCAGATCCGCATCGAAGAGATGATCAACTACTTCCCCTACGCCTACAAAACCCCGACCGAGGAAGAAGCCTTCTCCTCCTCCATCAGCGTCATGCAGACCCCGTGGAACCCCGGCACCCGGTTGGTGACCATCGGCATTCAAGGCGCCTTGCCCGACATCGCCGACCGCCCGGCGCTGAACCTTGTGTTCCTGATCGACACTTCCGGTTCGATGGAGGATGCGAACAAGCTGGGCCTGCTGAAGCAATCCCTGACCCTGATGCTGGCCGAACTGCGCCCCGAGGATGAAATTTCCGTCGTCACCTATGCCGGGTCCGCCGGTCTGGTCCTGCCCGCAACCCGCGCCGCCGACCGCACCACCATCCTGCAGGCGCTGGACAACCTTGCCGCAGGCGGCTCCACCGCCGGGGCCGAGGGGCTGGAACTGGCCTACCGCGTCGCCGAAGGGATGAAGTCGGAAGGTGAGGTGACCCGCATCCTCTTGGCCACCGATGGCGATTTCAACGTGGGCGTCAGTGACCCCGATGGGCTGGAATCCTACGTCGCCAAAAAGCGCGAGACCGGCACCTATCTGTCAGTCCTGGGTTTCGGGCGCGGCAATCTGGATGACGCCGTGATGCAGTCCTTGGCGCAGAACGGCAACGGCACGGCGGCCTACATCGACACCCTGTCCGAGGCCCGCAAAGTGCTGGTCGACCAGTTGACCGGGGCGCTGTTCCCCATCGCCGATGATGTGAAGATCCAGGTCGAATGGAACCCCGCCACCGTCGCAGAATACCGGCTGATCGGCTATGAAACCCGCGCGCTGAAGCGTGAGGATTTCAACAACGACGAGGTTGACGCGGGCGAAATCGGGGCCGGAACCCAGGTTACCGCGATCTATGAGGTGACCGCGCCCGGCTCGGACGCCCTGCTGAACGACCCCCTTCGCTATGGCACCGCAACAACGGAAACCACCAACGGGGAACTTGGCTTCCTGCGCCTGCGCTGGAAAGCACCGGGGGCCGACACCTCGACCTTGATTGAAACGCCGATCACCGGGACCGAAGAAGCGACCACGGAGACCCGCTTTGCCGCCGCCATCGCGGGCTTTGGCCAGCTTTTGCAAGGCTCGGTCTATACCGGAGACTGGGGCTGGGATCAGGCGATTGAACTTGCACTGGCGAACCGGGGCGATGATCCCTTCGGCTACCGGATCGAAACGGTGAACCTGATGCGCCTTGCGCAAAGCCTGTCGGCTAACTGACCGGACAGGCGATCCCCACCTGCCGGTCCCCAAGGCCCCGCCATTGATCTGCGGGGCCGATTTCATTGCTCCAAACGGCGGTTACAGGTCCGGTATTCACTACTGCGCATCGGTCAGGAATAAGGATTTCCAGCCGTTGCCAAGTTGCAAGTCCGTTGTATCGTTGGCTGCAAGATGACAGGATTTGTCATGAACCCTTGACCCAGGAGATTACGATGCTTCGCACCGCATTTCTTTTTTCCGCCTTGAGCCTCTTTGCCGCCCCCGCCATGGCCGACCCCGAAAGCTGGACCGTAGAGTGTGCCTCGAACAGCCCCGCCGGGGATGGGGCGATGTTCTGCAACGAAGGCAAGATGCTTGAGGTTTCGGCCCCGAACCTTGGGCAGAAGATGCTGCTGCGACTTGCCGCCCCCACCACGCATTGTTCCGCGATCAGTTATGTCATCAACCGCCTGCCAGGCAGCAGCGACCCGATCGCGGTGCTGGAACGGCTTGGCCCCGGTGATGAGAAGATCGTCGAACTTGGCGATGGCTGGGCCGAGGAAGGCACTTTCATCACGATCAGCGCCATAGGCCATGTCGGCGGCTGCAACGAAGGCGTTCTTGGCTCTTGGGGTGCGCTGACCGAGATTTACCCGTTGCCGTGAGGCAGCCATTCCGAACGGGCTCCAAGTCAAACGCAGTCACACCTTGATCGAGGTCATCATGTTCAGACTTTCCGCCGTCGCAACACTCGCCCTCTTTGCCAGCCCTGCCTTAGCAGAACGGATCGAAGTCACCTGCGCCAGTTCATCGCCATACATTTCAGACACGACGATCTGCGATACCCTTGGCACCCTCAGCTTTCAATCGGACGGGCCGGAAGTGCAGTTCTTCTTGGCCCTGACCGCGCCCGCCTCGCATTGCTCGGATGTGTCGTACATTCTTTACCGGCCCGGCAATCCCAACGCCATCGGCTTCACCACCCGGCAAGCCCCGGGCGAAACCCAGAACATCGGGATCGGCACCGGTTTCGGTCCCGGTGAGGCCAAAATCGACATCGGCGCCATCGGCTATGTTGGCGGCTGCAACACCGGAGCCATCGGCAGCTGGGCGGTCGAAGTCAACGCGGCCCCGGTCCCGTAAGGCCAGACCGGCAAGAAAAAGGGGCGCGGCCTCATTTGCCGCGCCCCTGAGGTCAAACATTGACCAAAGCGATCAGTTGACGGTTTCGGGCGTCGCCTCGATCACCTTGGTTGCGGTCGCGGCGCGGGCGATCTCGATCCGGCGCGGTTTCAGCGCCTCGGGCATCTCGCGCACAAGGTCCAGATGCAGCATCCCGTGCTCATGCACCGCACCCGTCACGCGGACGTGGTCGGCAAGGGCAAAGCGGCGCTCGAAGGCGCGGTTGGCAATGCCACGATGCATGTATTTGCGCTCGGTCTCTTCGGTTGCCTTACGGGCAGAGACGAACAGGCTGCCATCGCGAACCTCGACCGTCAGCTCGTCGGGGGTGAAGCCAGCCACGGCAATCGAGATGCGATAGGCATCCTCGGCAGTCTTTTCGATGTTGTAGGGGGGATAGGTCGGCTGGGCCACGTCGGCGGTCAGCACCCGGTCCATCAGATCGGCGATCCGGTCAAAGCCGACGGTCGCGCGGTAAAGCGGTGCGAAATCAAGGTTACGCATGTCATCCTCCTGGAAGCGATGTCGAAGGCCCTCCCCTTCAGGGGCAAGGCAGGTGAACCCGAGCCCGTCATGGCACCCGAGTGAGGCTGAGATAGGCAGCGATTTTCGGCCTTTCAAGCCCCTCAGGGTGAAACGAACTTGGCCCCAGTCTCGCTCCCGCCGCCGACGAATATTCGCTTTGCGGTCGCGTCTGGTGTGGATGTCTCCACCTCGCTCGTTGCCTCTCCACGGCGCAGCGCCGCTTTCAGGGCATCCACGATGACCGGGAGCTCCATGCCGACGGCGACAGGCCTTCCATCCAGTTCGGACCCGACCGCGATGATCGACACGATCTTCGCCCGATAGCCCGACCGGTCCAGCACCGGCGCGCCCGACGATCCGAAGGTCACATCGCAATCAACCGCGATCAGGGCATCTTCGCGCACCAGAACCTTGCACACCCGCTGCCAGGACAGCGCATCTTCGCGCCCGGCTGCATACGAGACGACGCTGACCTCATCCCCATCGCCCGGCAACCCGATGGCAAACGGAGAGATCACAGCGCTTGGGATCGGTTCACCAAGCTGCAAAAGCGCGACGTCCTGCCTGATCACCTCGACCGGCGCGGGCTGGATGTTTCGATAGCCGGTTGGAACAATCGTCCGCACCACACCCGCCTCGGCAAGCGAGACGCCGTCGGCGAATCCGGCGCGAAAGGTGATGCGACCGGCATCAACCGGGGTTCCGCCGGGTTCGATCACGCAATGCGCCGCCGTCAGCACCAGATCGGGCGCAATCAGTGCCCCGGTGCAAAAGCCGCCATTGTCGATGTCCACCCTGCCGATCGGCTCCCAACCACGGAGGTCGTCGCGCGTGGTCAGTCGGTCAATTCCCGAGTTGTCCTGGCCAAAGGCTTGCCCTGCCAGACAAAGGCAGAGTGGGATTGCCAGAAACCTCATGGCAGGAAACCTCATGGCTTGACGAACTTCGCTCCGTTGCCATTGCCGCCCGACAAGATACTGACCCCGCCGACCACGGCGCCCGAACCCTGCTTGCTGTCGGCAAGTGCCCCATAAAGCGCCTCAAGCGCCCCGGTCACCGGCACCGCCAGCGCCACCCTTTGACCTTCGACCTCAGCCTTGGCCGAGATCACCGACACCAGCCGGGCAACCCCGTCCCTGATCGTGAAGACCGGCGCACCAGAGGACCCGAAATCGACGTTGCAGGTCAGGATCAGCGCATCGCTGCGCCCGGCAAGCACCTGACAGGATTCCTGAATCGACGGGGCCTCTTCACGAAACTGCGCATAGGACACGACGCCCACCGCATCCCCCTCGACCGGGGTGGCACCGGTTTCGAACGGCACCAGCGACGGCAGGCGGATCGGCTGGCTCAACTCCAAAAGGGCCAGGTCCGACATCACCCGGTCCAGCTTGTCCTCGGCCGAATAGCGGTAGTCGGGATGGGCCACGGCACGGATCACGCTGCGATAGGCCAAAGCGCGGCCATTGCGGAACCCGGCCTGAAACTCGATATCCTCGGGGCGCAGTTGCACGCCGGTTTCCTTGTCATACAGACAATGCGCCGCCGTCAGCACCAGTTGTGGCGCAATCAGCGCCCCGGTGCAAAAGCCGTGGTCGCCCAGCGCCAGCTTGCCCACCGCGTCCCAACCTCGGGAATCGTCAGCGGTTTCAAGCGTAACCATGGCGGCATCTTCGGCCACGGCAGCGCCTGCATGGGCAAGCAGGATCGCCAGAAGACCTGGAAGCAGAGCGCGCATGAACTTTCCTGACCGCCTGGGGCCTCACCGCATGAGGTCATGCGCTATCCGGCAAGTTTGGCTGATTTTTGTTCAGCGGTGCAAGCCCGATCTGGCCGCACCCCGCCTTAGTTCCGGCAGACCCCAGCAGAATAGCTGCCGGCCTCGCGGATCACCTCGCCGCTGGTGGCCTCCTGCCGCTGCCCGGAAAGCTCGGTCATCAGCACCCGGGTCAAAAGCTTCGATAACTGGGTCACCCGGTAGCACGGAATCGTTGGCTCGGCGTGGGCATTGCCGACACCGCTGTCATCGGTCAGGAACAGATACCGCCCGCCGGTCGCAACGGCGGCCTGACGCATCAGGAACTCCGATTCCGCCGCCACACCAGATGCGCCAAGGGTGAAGATCTGCACCCCCTTGCCCGCCGCCGCCTTGGCCGCGCGCAGATAGTCATCCGCGTCGCCTGCATGCGGCGGGGCATCGGCGACGTGCAGGACCAACCGTTCGCCCTTGCCCGCGCGCCAATCTAAGCCAACCCCCACCTGCAGGGCCGCCGCTGCCGCTTCGGGATAGTCGCCGCCGCCTCCCGCCGATAGCCCGCGCAGCCAGCCTGCCATCGTGGCGCTGTCACCGGTAAAGCCATAGGTCTTGACCACATAGTCGTCGCCCTGATCCCGGTAGGCGACCAGCCCGTAACGGATGGAAACTCCCGGAGCCTTGCGCGCCGCTGCCCG
>CAIXBE010000177.1 GCA_903917595.1 uncultured Rhodobacterales bacterium | reverse complement strand
CAGTGCGTTCACCAGAACGGCAGCCGCGATGCCCCAATGGGTCAGGCGCACCACCGGGTCCCAAAGGCGGGGAGGCTGCGCTCTGAATTGCGTGTTCGTCCGGGGGGGTGCCATGTCAGTCCGCGTCCTTGATCTGGGTGACATTGCCCGAAGCGGGGTCGATATAGACCTCCATGGCATTGCCGGTTGCAGCATCAGTGCACTTGGCCTCGATCTTGCCGTCTTCGGCCTCGAATTCGTCAATCGGGCAGCCGGCCAGCTCCAGCGCCACCTTGGCGGTGTCGGGGTCGGTGCCGATCATATCGCCGACGGCAGGCATCGCAGTCGCGGCGACAGGGGCCAAAAGCGGCATCGCCGCCAGCGTCAGCACGGTAAGAAACTTGATGGTCATGAAGATATCCTCATTGCGACCTGACGGCTGACCGGCAGGCCCGAACACCGGGGCACCGCGCCCCGGATGCAACCGATCTGCAGCATAAAACCCCGTTGCACCACCGACCCACAGCTTACCCGGGCCCGCCTAAGCCCCTGCTGACAGCGGTTCCTTGCCGATGGCCGCCCCTTGCGCGACGCGGCTGCAAGGGCGATATGTGGGACGCAAACAAAGGGTGCAAAGCATGGCGTTGCCGATCAAGGACCAGTTTCGCTACTGGGGTGCCGCCACGGCGCTGTTTTTGTTCACACTCTGGTTTCTGGGCGATGTCCTATTGCCCTATATCGTCGCCGGGGCGATGGCCTATTTCCTTGATCCGATCGCCGACCGGCTGGAACGGATGGGGCTAAGCCGGGTTGCCGCCACATCATTCATCTCGCTGGTGGCGCTGATGCTGGCGATCCTTCTGGTGCTGGCGGTGATCCCGACGCTGGTCAACCAGTTGACCGCGTTGATAAACGCCGCCCCCGACATCGCGCGAAAACTGCAGGGCTTTCTCTTGGAGCGGTTTCCCGATCTGGCCGACAGCACGTCGACCATCCGGCAGACACTTGCAAAGATCGGTGCCGCCATACAGGCCCGGGGCGGAGAGTTGGCCAACAGCCTCATCTCCTCGGCTCTTGGGGTGATTTCGGCGGTGGTATTCATCGTCGTGGTGCCGGTGGTGGCCTTTTACCTCCTGCTGGACTGGGACCGGATGATTGCCCGGATCGATGCCATGCTGCCACGCGACCATGCCCCGACCGTGCGCCGTCTGGCGCTTGAAGTCGACGCCGTCCTTGCCGGTTTCGTGCGCGGACAGGTATCGGTGTGTCTGGCACTTGGCACGTTCTATTCGACCGCGCTTATGCTGGCGGGCCTGCAGTTCGGCCTGATCGTCGGCGCGATTGCAGGGGCGATCACCTTCATCCCTTATATCGGATCGATGGTGGGCGGGGTGCTGGCCGTTGGCCTTGCCCTGTTCCAGTTCTGGGGCGACTGGATGGCGATCGGGATCATCGCCGCGATCTTTTTCGTGGGCCAGTTCATCGAAGGGAACGTGCTGACCCCGCGTCTGGTCGGCAAATCGGTCGGCCTGCACCCGGTCTGGCTGCTGGTGGCCTTGTCGGTATTCGGGTCGGTATTCGGCTTTGTCGGCCTTCTGGTCGCGGTTCCGGTCGCCGCCGCCATCGGTGTGCTGATCAGGTTCGGGGTCGAACAATACCACGCAAGCCTGCTGTATAGGGGCACCACCGCGATCCCTGCGCCGGTCCCGGACCAACCAGCCCCCAAGCCCCGCCGCAGCCGCAAAACCGGTGGCGGAACCGAGGGCGGCGCGTGATCCGCCAGCTTGCCTTTGACCTGCCCCTGACCGAAGCCATGACCCGCGAAAGCTTTTTCGCGGCCCCGTCGAATGCCGTGGCGCTGCAGATGATGGAACGCTGGCAGGACTGGCCGGAGCGAAAACTCCTGCTGCTTGGCCCCGAAGGCGCGGGCAAAACCCATCTGGCGCAGGTCTGGGCCGGTATGACCGGGGCGCTGATCCTGAACGCCGCCGATCTGGCGCATCAGGACCCCACCGGCCTTGCCCGGCAACCGGTCGTGGTCGAAGATGCCGACCGCATCGGCGCGGGTGAAACCGCCCTGTTCCACCTGCACAATCTGGTGACCGAAGCGGGCGCCCTCCTGATGACCGCCACCACCCCGCCGCGCGACTGGGGCCTGAGCCTTCCCGATCTTGCCAGCCGGATGCAGGCGACCCAGACTGCAAAGCTTGAGGCCCCCGACGATGCCCTTCTGTCCGCCGTGCTGGTCAAGCTGTTCGCTGACCGGCAAGTGACGGTGGCACCCAATCTCATCGCCTATCTGGTGACCCGGATTCCCCGGTCAATCTCTGCCGCCCGGACCGTGGTCGCCGACCTTGACGCCCGCGCGCTGGCGGCAGGACGCCCGATTACTCGGGCGCTGGCGGGGGATTTGCTGGACAGCCGCAAAACCTGATGAAAAGCTGTCACAATCCTGTCACGAACCATACGGCATAAGCCAGCCATGACCCAAGCAGACTTTCTCAAATCCGCCTTCCCCGCCCCTGCCGAGCTTCCCTTTGCGGAGACCGCCGGCCCGGGCCGCTTTTTCAACCGCGAGCTTTCGTGGCTGGCCTTCAACTGGCGCGTCCTGGAAGAGGCCGCGAACCCCGCCGTGCCCTTGCTGGAACGGTTGCGGTTCCTGTCGATTTCGGCGGCGAACCTGGACGAATTCTACATGGTCCGGGTCGCTGGCCTGCGCGCGCAGTTGCGCAGCGCGAATGCCACTCTGTCCGAAGACGGCCGCAGCCCCGCCGAACAGCTTGCGCTGATCAACGCCGATGCCCGCCGCCTGATGCAGACCCAGCAAACCACCTTCAACATGCTTCGCCGCGAGATGGAGATCGAAGGCATCAGCATCGTGCCCCGGTCGAAACTGACCGTCCGCGATCTGAAACACCTTGAGGCGCATTTTCTGCACAACGTCTTCCCGGTTCTATCTCCGCTTGCCATCGACCCCGCGCATCCCTTCCCCTTCATCCCCAACACCGGCTTTTCGCTGGCGCTGGAGCTGGAGCGTGAAACCGACAGCCGCCAGCTCAAGGCGCTTCTGCCGATCCCGCAGCAGATCGCCCGCTTCGTGGCCCTTCCCGGCAGCGACGGCGCGCACCGCTTCCTCGCGCTCGAAGACCTGCTGTTGTTGCACCTTGGCATGCTGTTCCCCGGCTATACCGACAAGGGCCACTGCACCTTCCGCGTCCTGCGTGACAGCGACTTGGAGGTCGAGGACGAAGCCGAAGATCTGGTCCGCGAGTTCGAGACCGCCCTGAAACGCCGCCGCCGGGGCGAGGTGATCCGCCTGAAAATGTCGGCGGGTGCCCCCGAAGACATGCGCGCGCTGATCATGGAAGAACTGGCCGTCACCGAAGACGAGGTGGTCGAGGTCAAGGGCCTTCTGGGTGTCGCCGACCTGAAAGAACTGATCCTCTCCCACCGCAAGGACCTGATGTGGCCGCCGTTTTCGCCCCGCGTCCCCGAACGGGTCGAGGATCACGACGGTGACATGTTTGCCGCGATCCGGCAAAAGGACATGCTGCTGCACCACCCCTATGAAACCTTTGACATGGTCATCCGGTTTCTGGAACAGGCTGCCCGTGACCCCAACGTGCTGGCGATCAAGCAGACGCTTTACCGCACCTCATGGGATAGTCCGATCGTTTCTGCCCTGTGCGAGGCGGCCGAGGCGGGCAAATCCGTCACCGCCCTTGTGGAACTGAAAGCCCGCTTTGACGAGGCCGCCAACATCCGCCAGTCCCGCCGGCTTGAACGGGCCGGGGCGCATGTGGTGTATGGCTTCGTGAACTACAAGACCCATGCCAAGATCAGCACCGTCGTCCGCCGCGAAGGCGACCATCTGGTCACCTACACACATTACGGCACCGGCAACTACCACCCGATCACCGCCCGCATCTATACCGACCTGTCGTTCTTTACCTGCGACGGCGCGCTGGGGCGCGATGCGACCAAGGTTTTCAACTACCTGTCGGGCTATGTGCAGCCTGCCGGGCTGGAAAATCTGGCGATTTCGCCGATCACCCTGAAACCGCGCCTCTTGGAAATGATTGCAGCCGAGGCCGACCATGCCCGCGCCGGGCGTCCGGCGGAAATCTGGGCCAAGATGAACTCGGTGGTCGAGGCGGACGTGATCGACGCGCTTTACGCCGCGTCGCAGGCCGGGGTGAAGATTTCTCTGGTCATCCGCGGCATCTGCGCGCTGCGACCGGGGGTCAAGGGCCTGTCGGAAAACATCCGCGTCAAGTCGATTGTCGGCCGCTTTCTGGAACATTCCCGCATCGTCTGCTTTGGCAACGGCCACGGCCTGCCGTCACGCAAGGCGCGCGTGTTCTTCTCCTCCGCCGACTGGATGGGTCGCAACCTGACCCGGCGCGTCGAAACCCTGGTCGAGGCGCTGAATCCCACGGTCAAGAACCAGATCCTCAGCCAGATCATGGCGGCAAACATGCGGGACGAGGCGCAAAGCTGGATATTGGCCCCGGACGGCAGCTATGCCCGCGACCTGTCGCCAAGCGACGGCAAGCCCTTCAACTGCCACCAGTTCTTCATGGAAAACCCCTCGCTTTCAGGGCGCGGAACCGCAGGGGCCGGGGACGCGCCGCAACTGGTGTCGCTGACCGACACGGAAGATTCGGCCAAGGACTGAAACCCGGCATCTGGCCCGTCACTCAGACCCCTTGGCGGGGATATCGACAGTTTTCTCACATAAAGAAATCGCCCCCACCAGGGGCGATTGACCATGCCGCCGCTGACCGTCACGATGCGGCCACAAGACCAAGGGGATTCTGACATGGCAGCCTTCGGACACGCGCCCGTGGCAGAAGACGGCAACGACGATGATGGCCCGTTTGGCCGCCCGATCTTCGATGACCCGTCGGTGCGCGCGCTGTCCCGGGTCGGGGTCGTCGATGTCGGCTCGAACTCAGTACGGATGGTGGTCTTTGACGGTGCGGCCCGCAGCCCGGCCTATTTCTACAACGAAAAGATCATGTGCGGCCTTGGCAAGGATCTGGCCACGACCGGCCGGCTGAACCCCGAAGGCCGGGTCCGCGCGCTGGCCGCCCTCAAGCGGTTCGCCATCCTTGCCGAAGGCATGGCCATCGACCCGATGACCGTGGTGGCCACCGCCGCCACCCGCGAGGCCGAGGATGGGGCCGAATTTCAGGCCGAAGTGCTGACAGAGACCGGCCTGAAACTGCACGTCATCGACGGCGACGAAGAGGCGCGTCTGTCCGCCCAAGGCGTGCTGCTGGGCTGGCCCGGGGCGAAGGGCATCGTCTGCGACATTGGCGGCAACTCGATGGAACTGGCATGGATCGGCGACGGAAAGGTCGGCCAGCGCCTGTCCACGCCGCTGGGGCCGTTCCGGCTGCAGCAGGTCTCGACCGACCCCGCCAAGCGCCGGGCGCATATCGCAAAGGTGCTGAAGGCGGCGCAGACCAAGCTGAAATCGACCGGAGATCGGATCTATCTGGTCGGCGGGTCCTGGCGGGTGATTGCGCGGCTGGACATGGAACGGCGCAACTATCCGCTGACCGTCCTGCACGAATATCGCATGACGCCCAAGGGACTGACCGACACGCTTGACTGGCTGGCGGTCGCCGATCTTGCCGTCCTGCGCGGCCGCACCGGCACCAGCGCCGAACGGATGGAACTGGTGCCCTTGGCCTGCGAAGTCCTGCGCGAACTGCTCAAGGCCTTCAGCCCGTCCGAAATCGACGTGTCCGCCTATGGCATCCGCGAGGGCCTGCTGTATGAGCACATGCCTGAAAAACTGCGGGCCCGCGATCCTTTGATCGAGGCGGCCCGGATGTCCGAACAGGTTCAGGCCCGCATTCCCGGTTTTGGCCGGAAGCTTTTCGACTTCCTTGCCCCGCTTTACCCCGATTCGTCTAAAGACCAGATGCGCCTGATCAAGGCCGCCTGCCTTCTGCACGACACCACCTGGCGCGCGCACCCCGATTTCCGGGCCGAGGCCTGCTTTGACAACGCCACCCGCGCCAACCTTGGCGGTCTGGACCATCCGGGTCGGGTATTTCTGGGGCTGGCGCTTCTGCACCGCTACAAGAACAGCCGGTCCGGGTCACGGCTGGAACCGATGTTCCGGCTTTTGTCCGAAGACGAGATGCAGGCCGCCGAGGTGCTGGGCAAGGCGATGCGCTTTGGCGCCATGTTCTCGATCGGCGACCCGGCCAAGGCGGGAAAACTGATCTGGCAACCCCGCAAGAAACTTTTGGAACTGGCCTTGACCCCCGCAGGCGTCGGTCTTTTCGGCGAAGTTGCGCAGGCCCGGTTCCGGGCGCTGGCGCTGGCGCTGAAGGCGGAAGTCAGCGTGACAGAGGCCACCTGATGCTGCAGCTTGATCATCTCGCGGTATCGGCCACCACGCTGGAGGAAGGCGTCGCCGCGGTCGAATCCGCCCTTGGCGTGCCCCTTGCGGGCGGCGGCAAACATCCCCTGATGGCGACCCACAACCGGCTGCTCAGCCTTGGCGACCTTTACCTTGAGGTGATCGCCCCTGATCCCGACGCCCCCCGCCCGGACCGCCCGCGCTGGTTCGACATGGACAATTTCACCGGTTTTCCGCGCCTGACCAACTGGATTTGCCGCACCGACGACCTTGCGCAGGCGATTGCGGCCTCTCCGCCCGGAACCGGCACCGCCATTGCCTTTCAGCGTGGCGATTACGTCTGGCAAATGGCGGTGCCGGACGACGGCAAACTGCCCTTTAACAACGCCTTTCCGGCCCTGATCCAATGGCAAGGCCCGCATCATCCCGCCGCCGCTCTGCCCAAGTCTGACGTCCGCCTGACCCGGCTGGAGATTGTCCACCCCGAGGCGATGGCGCTTCGCAAGGCCCTTGCCAGCCGGTTCAAGGACCCGCGCGTTGTCTTTGTCAGCGGTTCGGATCAGATCATGCGCGCCCGGTTCACCACCCCGCACGGCACCCGGTATATCACATGATCCGCCCGGCCCGGGCCTCCGACGCGCCTGCCCTTGCGGCTCTGTTGAACCACTGGATCGAAAACACCGCCGTCACCTTCAACCCGGTCCCGAAGACCGAGACCGACATCCTTGACATGATCGCCGCCAAAGCCGCCGCGGGGCATGGCTTTCTGGTCGCGGAAAGTCCCGACGGCACCCTTCTGGGACAAGCCAGCTATGGTCAGTTCCGCGCTGGCAAGGGCTATGCAACCTGCATGGAGCATTCGATCTCCCTTGCCCCCACCGCCGCAGGCAAAGGCATAGGCCGCGCCCTGATGACCGCAATCCAGGATCACGCGCGCGCCATCGGTGCGCATCAGATGATCGCGGGTGTCTCGGGCGAAAACCCCCAAGGCCGCGCCTTTCACGAGCGGCTGGGCTACCGTCATATCGCCACCGTGCCGCAGGCGGGCCACAAGTTCGGCCGCTTCATCGACCTTGTGCTGCTGCAGAAATTCCTCTGACATCCGCCATTGGCCCGGATAGAGTGTCCCCATGTCGATCTGGACCCGCATCACCGAAGCCCTTGCCGCCCTGCTTCAGGGCGAACCCCTGTCCGTGGTCTTCGACAAACTGCGCGCAAGCGATGCCCCCGAACAATCGGTCGGTTTTACCATTGCGGTCCTTGCCCTTGGGGCCAAGATGGCCAAAGCCGACGGCACCGTCACCCGCGACGAGGTAACCGCCTTCCGCCGCATTTTCACCTTTCCGCAAGGTGAAGAGGCGCACGCCGCCCATGTCTTCGACCTTGCCCGGCAAGACGTGGCGGGCTTTGACGCCTATGCCCACAAGATCGCCCGGCTTTTCAACCCCGACGGCCGCAAGCTTTGCGCCGATGACCATCATGTGCTGGTCGATATCCTTGAATCGTTGTTCCAGATCGCCCTGGCCGATGGCAGCTATCATGCCGGAGAGGACGCCTTCCTGGCCCATGTCGCCGACGCCTTCGGCCTGGACGAGGCCTGCTTCCGCATCGTCCGCGCCCGCCTTGTCGAAGGCGCCCCGCGCGACCCTTATGACGTGCTTGGCCTGCCCCAGGGTGCGACCCGCGAAGCTGCCCGCAAGGCCTGGAAGGCGCTGGTCCGCGACACCCACCCCGACGTTATGCAAGCCCGCGGCGTCCCACCCGAGGCGATGAAACTGGCTGAACGCCGGATGCAGTTGATCAACGAGGCCTGGCGCGAAATCAACGCACGGGTGGCGGCATGACCAAGCGGCCGCTGCGGCTTGCGACCTATAATGTCGAATGGATGAATGCGCTGTTCGACGATCATGGCCGGATGCTGGACGACGCCGAACCCTCATCGCGCTACAAGCTTAGCCGGGGGAACCAGCTTGCCGCGCTTGGCATCGTCTTCACCGCGCTGGACGCCGACGCTGTCCTGATCATCGAAGCCCCCGATACCAATACCAAACGCAAGACCACCCGCGCGCTGGAGACGTTCGCCCGCGCCTTCGGGCTGCGCGCCCGCAAGGCGATCATCGGCTATCCCTCAGAAACAGAACAGGAAATCGCCTTCCTGTATGATCCCGACAGGCTGGAAGCCCACCACGACCCCATCGGCCAGCCATCAACCAGCCACGGCTCGCCATACGCGCCACGCTTTGACACCACCTTCCGCTATGACCTTGACGCCGATGCGATCACCGAAACCATCCGCTTTTCCAAACCGCCGCTGGAACTGGCCCTGACCACTCCAGCCGGCACAAACATGCGGCTGATCGGGGTGCATGCCAAGTCAAAGAACCCCTACGGCGCCACTGGCCGCGAGGCGCAAATCCGCCTCTCCATTGAAAACCGCCGCAAGCAACTGGCGCAATGCCTCTGGCTGCGGCAACGGGTCGACGGGCACCTAACGGCGGGTGACAGTCTGGTGGTTCTGGGCGACTTCAACGACGGCCCCGGCATCGACGAATTCGAGAAACTCTTTGGCCATTCCGGGGTCGAAATCGTGCTGGGCACCAGCCCGGACCAAAGCCAGCAGCTTCACGATCCGCATGCCGCCATGGCCCTGCAACGCCGGGTCGGTCTTTCCCCAACCAGCGCGCGCTTTTACCTTGCGCCGCAGAAACGGTTCTTCGAGGCGCTTTTGGATTTCATCATGGTCTCGCCCGACCTGCAGGCCAAAGGCCCCGCTTGGCGGATCTGGCATCCGTTCAACGATCCCGCGATCCTGAAGACCCCGGAACTGGCCGAGGCGCTGCTGCAAGCCTCGGACCATTTCCCGGTGACGGTCGATCTGCCAGATGTGATTTGAAATTGTGATGCATGGTCCCCATATTGGCACCATGCAAAAGATCCTCGCCCTTTTCCTTCTTGCCTCCCCCGCCTTCGCGCAAGAGGCCCCCGCGCCGCAAGCCGAAGACGACGGCTTCAGCCTGATGGAAGAAGGCATGCTTATGGTCATGCGCGGGATGATGACCGAAATGGAACCGGCGCTGGACGAGATGGAACAGGCGCTGACTGATATGGAACCTGCCCTGCAAGACCTTGGTCCGAAATTCGCCGCCTTGTTTGCCCTGATCGACGACATCCGCAACTACGACGCACCGGTGATCCTGCCGAACGGCGATATCTGGATTCACCGCAACAAGCCGCTGTTTGCCCCAGCCGATCCCGGCCCCAATGGTGAGATCGACCTTTAAAGAGGCCACCCCCAGAGTATTTGTGAAAAGCGCCAGCGCATTTGCTCTTTTCAAAAATACTCCCGCGCGGCGCGCAACGTCCGAAGCCGGTTGGCGCTTGCGCCAGAGGCAAGACAAAAAAGACTTCGCGCGGAACGCGCTCTGTTTAACAGGCGCTCAGCGGGCCTGACGGATCAGGTCCAGAATCTCCTTGGCCGCTGCAGGAATGTTGGTGCCCGGCCCAAAGATCGCCTTCACCCCTGCGCCTTTCAGGAAGTCATAGTCCTGCTGCGGAATGACCCCGCCGCAGATGACCAGAATATCCCCCGCCCCGCGCGCGCGAAGAACCTCGATCAGTTTCGGGGCCAGCGTCTTGTGCCCCGCCGCCTGACTGCTGATCCCGATCACATGCACGTCGTTGTCGATGGCATCCTGCGCCGCTTCTTCCGGGGTCTGGAACAAGGGGCCGACATCCACATCAAAGCCTATATCGGCAAAGGCGGTGGCGATCACCTTGGCCCCCCGGTCATGCCCGTCCTGCCCCATCTTGACCACCAGCATCCGCGGTCTGCGGCCTTCGGCTTCGGCGAAGGCCTCAACATCCTTCTGGATCGCTTCAAAGCCCGCGTCACCCTCATAAGCCGCACCATAAACCCCGGCGAGGGTCCTGACCTCGGCCCGGTGCCGCCCGAAGACCTTTTCCATGGCGTCCGATATCTCCCCAACCGAGGCCCGCGCCCGGGCCGCCTCAACCGCTGCGTCCAGAAGGTTGCCGCCATGCCCGGCCCGAAAGGTCAGTTCGGCCAGCGCCGCCTGACAGCGCGCCTCATCCCGCGCAGCGCGGGTGGCCTGCAGCCGCGCGACCTGAGCCTCGCGCACCGCGCCATTGTCGATGTCGCGGATGTCGATCGGGTCCTCGTGGTCCTTGCGGTATTTGTTGACCCCGACGATCACCTCCTCGCCCCGGTCGATCATCGCCTGCCGCTTCGCCGCCGATTCCTCGATCCGCAGTTTGGGCATGCCGGTCGCCACCGCCTTGGTCATGCCGCCCATCGCCTCGACTTCTTCGATCAGTTTCCACGCTTCGGTTGCCAACTGGTCGGTCAGGCTTTCGACATAATAGCTGCCAGCCAGCGGGTCGATGACATGGGTGATCCCGGTTTCTTCCTGCAAGATCAACTGAGTATTCCGCGCGATCCGGGCGGCGAAATCCGACGGCAGCGCAATCGCCTCGTCCAGAGCGTTGGTGTGCAGGCTTTGCGTGCCCCCCAGAACCGCCGCCATCGCCTCATAGGCGGTGCGGATCACGTTGTTATAGGGGTCCTGTTCCTGCAACGACACGCCCGAGGTCTGGCAATGGGTGCGCAGCATCAGGCTGGCGGTCTTTTTCGCGCCAAACTCGGTCATGATCTTGTGCCACAAGAGCCGCGCCGCGCGCAGCTTGGCCGCCTCCATGAAGAAATTCATCCCGATGGCGAAAAAGAACGACAACCGCCCTGCGAAATCATCCACGTCCATGCCGCGCGCGATGGCGGCTTTCACATATTCGCGCCCGTCCGCCAGCGTGAAGGCCAGCTCTTGCACCAGGTTCGCGCCCGCCTCCTGCATGTGGTAGCCGCTGATGCTGATCGAGTTGAACTTGGGCATCTCGGCGCTGGTGTACTCGATGATGTCGGCAATGATCCGCATCGACGGTTCCGGCGGATAGATATAGGTGTTGCGCACCATGAACTCTTTCAGAATGTCGTTCTGAATGGTCCCGGAAAGCGCGGCACGCGGCACGCCCTGTTCTTCACCGGCAACGATGAACGACGCCAGGATCGGCACCACCGCCCCGTTCATCGTCATGGAAACGCTGATCTTTTCCAATGGGATGCCGTCAAACAGCACCTTCATGTCCTCGACGCTGTCAATCGCGACCCCGGCCTTGCCCACGTCCCCCACAACGCGCGGATGGTCGCTGTCATAGCCCCGGTGCGTCGCCAGATCAAAGGCGACCGAAACGCCCTGCTGGCCGCCTTCCAACGCCTTGCGGTAAAACGCGTTTGATTCTTCGGCCGTGGAAAACCCCGCATACTGCCGGATCGTCCAGGGCCTGCCCGCGTACATCGTCGCGCGCACCCCCCGGGTGAAGGGTGCCAACCCCGGAAGCGACCCCATATGCGGCAGCCCGTCGGTATCGGCCGCCGTATACAGCGGCTTGACCGCGATCCCCTCCAGCGTGTTCCAGGTCAGGCTCTCGGGCGTTTCCCCCTTAAGGTCCTTTGCCACTAGTGCTTTCCAGGCCTTCAGATCGTCATTCATGTCATACCCCAGCGATGCCCGTGCATCTGTCCTTTGGATTTTCGCGAAGGCCCCCTATATCCAATGGAAAGTGAGGCCGGATGAAATCCCTTTACGCATTTGTTTTCGCAAGTCTTCTGCCCCTCGTCGCCATGGCTCAGGGCTTTGGCCCCCTGCCCGCCGATCAGGTGGTGCTGGCCGATCAGCTTTACCTGAAACGCCCGCTGGTGGTCTTTGCCGACAGCCCTGATGACCCGGCCTACATCCGCCAGATGGACTTGCTGGCCCGCGCCTACCCGGAACTTGAGGAGCGCGACGTGATCCTTGTCACCGACACCGACCCCGCCGCGAAATCCGAGTGGCGGCAAAAGCTGCGCCCGCGCGGATTTTCGCTGGTGATTATGGACAAGGACTTGGCCCCGGTGATCCGAAAGCCCATCCCCTGGGACGTCCGCGAGATCACCCATGTCATCGACAAGCTGCCCCTCCGCCTGCAAGAGATGCTGGTCGACAACCCCGCTGGGCGTTAGCGCGCGATTGCGCATCACTCGAATTCCATGATCACATCGTCGACCCGCAGGCTAGCACCGGGGGTGGCCTTGACCGCCTTGACCACGCCCTTGCGCTCGGCTTTCAAGATGTTTTCCATCTTCATCGCCTCGACCGTGGCTAGGGCCTGCCCTTCTTGCACCTCGTCGCCCGCTTCGACGTTGATCCGCACCACCAGCCCCGGCATCGGGCACAAAAGGTATTTCGACGTGTCGGGTGCCGCCTTTTCCAGCATCAGCCCGGCCAATTCCTTTTGCCGAGGGGTCTGGACATGGACCTTCAGGTCCGCACCGCGCAGGCGCATGCGAAAGCCCATCGGGATCTTGGCCACCTTGATCACCACCGGCTTTCCGTTCACCGACAGCCGGGCCAGAGGTTGCCCCGGGGTCCAGTCGCTGGTCACCCGGCACGCAACCCCATCGGCAAAGGTCACGGTTGACCCGTCATGGTCGGCGCGGATGTTCACCGGATAGCTTTCCCCCTGCAGCGTCACCACCCAGTCGTCGCCGACCCGGCGTTCGTGATTGTCCATCGTGCCGGAAATCCGGGTCCGACGAATTTCCGCAACCCGGTTCATCGCCGCCGCACTGGCCGCGATCCGGCGCAAGGTGGCATCGTCCAGCGTGGCCCCGGCAAAGCCGTCGGGGTATTCTTCCGCAATGAAAGCCGTGGTGATGTTGCCGGAGGCAAAGCGTGGATGGTCCATCACGGCAGAACAGAACGGCAGGTTGTGGCCGATGCCTTCAACCTCGAACGTGTCCAGGGCCAGCCGCATTTCCTCGATCGCGTCGGCGCGCGTCGGTCCCCAGGTGCACAGCTTGGCAATCATCGGGTCATAGAACATGCTGATCTCGCCGCCCTCGAACACCCCGGTATCGTTCCTGACAATCCCGGTGGCCGTCGGACCCTCGACCGGAGGCCGATACCGCGTCAGGCGACCGATGGAGGGCAGGAAGTTGCGGTAGGGGTCTTCAGCATAAAGGCGGCTTTCCATCGCCCAGCCGTTGATTTTCAGATCCTCTTGCTTGAACGGCAGCGGCTCGCCATTGGCGACGCGGATCATCTGTTCCACCAGATCGACGCCGGTGATCAGTTCGGTCACCGGATGCTCGACCTGCAAACGTGTATTCATTTCAAGGAAATAGAAGTTTCGGTTGCCATCGACGATGAACTCTACCGTGCCCGCGCTGGTATAGCCCACCGCCTTGGCCAAGGCGCAGGCCTGCTCGCCCATCGCCTTGCGCGTCGCCTCGTCCAGGAACGGTGAGGGAGCTTCTTCGATGACTTTCTGGTTCCGCCGCTGGATGCTGCATTCGCGTTCGTGCAGGTAGACGCAGTTGCCGTGCTGGTCGGCCAGCACCTGAATTTCGATGTGGCGGGGTTGGGTGACAAACTTTTCAATAAAGATGCGGTCATCGCCGAAACTGGCCGCCGCCTCGTTCTTGGAGGACTGGAACCCCTCGCGCGCCTCGGCCACGTTCCAGGCGATCCGCATGCCCTTGCCGCCACCGCCCGCGCTGGCCTTGATCATCACCGGATAGCCGATCTGGCTGGCGATCTTGACCGCTTCATCGGCGTCCGCAATCAGCCCCATATGCCCCGGAACCGTCGACACCCCCGCCGCCATCGCCAGCTTCTTCGAGGTGATCTTGTCGCCCATCGCCTCGATCGCCGGGCTGGGCGGGCCGACAAAGACCACGCCCTCCCTCTCCAGCGCTGCCGCGAAGTTCATGTTTTCGCTAAGGAAACCATAGCCCGGATGCACCGCTTGCGCGCCCGACTGGCGCACCGCCGCCATGATCTTGTCGATCACGATATAGGACTGCGCAGCGGGGGAGGCACCTATATGCACCGCCTCATCCGCCATTTTGACATGCAGCGCGCCCCGGTCAGCGTCAGAATAGACCGCGACCGTCCTGATCCCCATCTTGCGGGCTGTCTTGATGACGCGGCAGGCGATTTCACCCCGGTTGGCGATCAGGATCTTGTCAAACATCGGCTTTCCCTTCAGCGAAAAAACAAAGGACCACCCGGGCGGTCGGCCCGGATGGTCCTTGAATGGGGGTCAGTGCGCCCGAAGGCGACCAGATCGGTTAGTGGATCAGTAGCCCGAGTTGCAGGGCGGCAGGCCAAGTTCGATGCCACAGGTCGCGACGCCCGCAAGTCCACCGATAAGAGCCCCGGTAAGGACATCGCTCTTGGTTGCATCGGCGACCAGCGCGCCAGCCGCCGCTCCTGCCATGCCGCGCGACGCTGGATCCTGCATGCAGCCTGACAAAGTGGTGGAGAGGATGGCGAAGACGATAAGGGATTTCCGCATTTTGAACTGCCTCGTTGGTTTGTTGTTCTTGAGCCTGATTCTACAGCAATAACCGGGATTTCAAAGTGGATATTGAAGTGATCCGTGAAGTCGGCACCGCCCCGCCCGCACGAGAGGGTCGGTCCGGCCAGGGACAGGCCGGACCGCAGGAAAGGGGAAGGTAGACAACTCGTACAGTGCAGAACATCGGCGATCAACCTTTGGCCCGCATGGAAACAATGATCAGAGTTTCGTTTGATTGCAAACGCAAGAGCAGCCGCCCGAGGGCCCTGAGCGAAAGCTTGCCAAATGTGGGTTCCGATCGGCGAATTCATGCCTAATCCGCCTCATCGTCCCAGTCATCGGCCAACGCATCGGGTGCATCTGGGGCGAAGACCTGCGGAAAAGCTGCTTCGGCGCGCTTGGCGTCAATGCGCAGCATCGCCTCATAGGAGCTGGGATCGAACGGGTCTTCTGCCGGCACAACCTCGCGACCGAACAGCCACGACAGCCGCCCCGCGTCCAGATTGCCACGCTCGAAGGGTTCTTCCCCGAAATATTGCCAAAGGGCCGCCATAAAGGCCTGATCGGCCATCCGGTCAACATGCTTGCGATCCTTGAACCGCTCGCGCTTGATCAGTTTCGTTGTGCCATCCTTGTGGTTGGCGCGACGGATGGTGAATTGAAAATCACTTCCGGGCATGCGGCCGGGAAAGCCACGGTGTTTCAGCATCGATCCTGTCTCCTCTCCTGGAAATCCGCAGGAGGGATAGGCCAATGCGGCAGCAAGGCCCATAGCGTTTGGCCAGGAATGCATGAATTTGGGGGGGTCCCAGCGACTGCGCCAGTGCGCATCATGCCGGAAGTAGGTGCGGGTCTGGTCGGCAGATACCGCCAGACCCGCGCCGGATCGTGATCAGTACTTGCCGGTGTCGGCAACTTCCGGAACGATCGGTTCAACAACTTCGACTTTTTTGGCGCAAGCGGCGATAGCCGAAACCATTGCCAGAACCAGGACGAGGCGTACGCTCTTCGACATTCTCTACTCCATTTTTTCCGGGGTCCATTTGGAACGACTGCGCGCTCCGGCCCCCTGCTTGTTGTTATGGCCGGGCTTGCCCGACCGGTGACAATCATATCCGAAGCAAGTTCGGAATGACACTGGCCGCGAAGCAAGTTCCTGACCTGTTGCATTACTACATCAGCCATTTGTCGCTGACCAGCATTTCCTACCATCCCTGCGCACATCTTCAGAATTGCTCCCATTTGCAGGTGTCGCCTTCGGGGCGGTAAGCCTCAAAGAACTGCACGACATCGGGGGCGGCCTCGCCAAAAGGCACGTCTTCGGCAGAGAAAGAGATGATGATCTGCTGCGGTTGTGGGACCGTTCCCTTGATCCGTGGCAGGGCGTAACTGACGCAAAGGGCAGCCATGTCCTCCACGGCCAAGGCCAGGTCGTCCTGCACCAACCCCGGCACCAGAAAGCGGAACCGGGCCGAGGCCCCTTCGGGCCCGGGCGCATTGGTGATGACGTCGATCAGACGCACCTCGCGGCCCGACGGAACGGCAAGCGCGTCACCGTCAGCGGTGTCGCAGCTACCGGCGGCAGCAAGCACCGTCACCAGCCCTGCAAGGCCAAGCCGCTGAAGGGTGCGCGTCCGGGTCATAGCGGAATGTTATCGTGCTTTTTCCAAGGGTTTGTCAGCTTTTTGCCGCGCAGGGCAGCAAAGGCACGCGCCACGCGGCGGCGGGTGGAATGCGGCATGATCACCTCGTCGATGAACCCCTTTTCGGCCGCCACGAACGGGTTGGCAAAGCGGTCCTCATAGTCCTTTACCCGCGCCGCGATCTTCTCCTTGTCGCCCAGTTCGCTGCGATACAGGATTTCCACCGCGCCCTTTGCCCCCATCACCGCAATTTCCGCTGTGGGCCACGCATAGTTGAAATCACCGCGCAGGTGTTTTGAGGCCATCACGTCATAGGCCCCGCCATAGGCTTTGCGGGTGATCACAGTGACTTTGGGCACCGTCGCCTCGCCATAAGCAAACAGCAGTTTCGCCCCATGCTTGATCACGCCGCCCAACTCCTGCGCGACACCGGGCAGAAAGCCCGGCACGTCAACCAGCGTCAGGATCGGGATTTCGAACGCATCGCAGAACCGCACGAAACGGGCGGCCTTGCGGCTGGCGTCGATGTCAAGGCACCCGGCCAGAACCATCGGCTGGTTGGCCACCACGCCGACCGACTGGCCCTCGATCCGGATGAATCCGGTGATAATGTTGCCCGCGTAAGCCGCTTGAATCTCGAAGAAATCGCCCTCATCCGCGACTTTGCCGATCAGTTCCTTCATGTCGTAGGGCTGGTTCGGGTTGTCTGGGATCAGCGTGTCCAGACTGGCCTCGATCCGGGCCGGATCATCGAAGAATGGGCGCACAGGGGCTTTCTCGCGGTTCGACTTTGGCAGAAAGTCGATCAACCGGCGGGTTTCGGCCAAGGCCTCCACGTCGTTTTCATACGCCCCATCGGCAACCGATGATTTGCGGGTGTGGGTCGAGGCCCCGCCAAGTTCTTCCGCCGTAACATGTTCATTCGTCACCGTTTTCACCACATCCGGGCCGGTGACGAACATGTAGGAAGTGTCCTTCACCATGAAGATGAAGTCGGTCATGGCGGGCGAATAGACCGCCCCCCCGGCGCATGGTCCCATGATCAGGCTGATCTGCGGCACGACGCCAGAGGCCATGATGTTGCGTTGAAACACCTCTGCATACCCGGCCAGCGACGCCACCCCTTCCTGAATCCGTGCGCCACCAGAATCATTGATCCCGATCACCGGCGCGCCATTCTGCAGCGCCATGTCCATGATCTTGCAGATTTTCTGCGCGTGCGTCTCGGACAAAGACCCCCCGAACACCGTGAAATCCTGCGAAAAGACATAGACCATGCGGCCGTTGACCGTGCCCCAACCCGTGACAACACCGTCGCCTGCCGGGCGGTCCTGCTCCATGCCGAAATCGGTGCAGCGATGGGCCATGAACATATCGAATTCTTCGAACGAGCCGTCGTCCAGCAACAACTCCACCCGCTCACGCGCGGTCAGCTTGCCCTTGGCATGCTGCGCCTGAACCCGCCGTTCGCCACCACCGGCACGGGCCGCCGTCCGGCGCGCCTCAAGCTGCTCCAGAATGTCTTTCATGCTGCCCCCCTGCCCCTTGGCGCTG
>CAIXBE010000176.1 GCA_903917595.1 uncultured Rhodobacterales bacterium | reverse complement strand
GCCTGCCAAGGCCTGGCTTGAAGGAAGGATCGTCACCCGCGCCCATATCACCTGGCGCGAGGATGTCCGCAAATGGCACCCCGGTCAGGATTGGGTCTTTGAACCCGGCGGCATGGGCGTTTTTGACCCTGGCATCAACGCGCTGTCGATCCTGACAGAAATCTTGCCCGCGCCGCTCCATCTGACCTCGGCCCAGCTTGAATTTCCCGCCAACCGCCAGACCCCCATCGCGGCCCGGCTGGTTTTCTCGGACGGGGTAACGGCGGATTTTGACTGGCGTCAGGTTGGCTTGCAAACCTGGGACATCGAGATAACGACGCCCGACGGCAGCCTTGCCTTGCGGATGGGCGGCAACATTCTGGAAATCGACGGCCAGCCGGTGGCCGGTGAAAACACGATCATGGGCGAATACCCGGCCCTTTACGCCCGTATGGCCGACCTTGTCCGCACCGGTAAAAGCGAAGTCGACCTTGCGCCCATGGTTCATGTCGCCGATGCGCTGACCCTGGGTCGCAGGATGATCATCGACCCATTCGATTTCTGATCCGCGAAGGCCGCCGCATGACCGACCCCCTCGACGTCCAGGAACTGTCCACCATCACCCTTCGCCGCGAGGGTGGAATCGAGATTAGCCTTATCGCGCTTGGCGCGCGGATCACCGGGCTGATGGCAGCGGACCGGGAAGGCGTTCTGGCCGATGTGGTCCTTGGCCATGACCGGCCGGAAGACTACCTGACCGTCGGTGGCTATCTTGGCGCGACCTGCGGGCGCTATGCCAACCGGATCGCCCACGGCCGGTTTTCCCTTGATGGCCGGGAAAGCGACCTTGACCGGAATGAGGGTGCGCATCAGCTGCATGGCGGGCGCGACGGCTTTGACCGAAAGATCTGGGGGGTTGCCAGTCTTTCACCAACACATGTGACCTTTGCCACCCACTCCCCCGATGGCGAGATGGGCTTTCCCGGGGCGGTGGATGCCTCTTGCACCTACCAGCTGGTTGGTGACAACAGCGTCCTGATCGAGATGATCGCCACCGCCTCGGCACCAACCATGGTGAACCTTGCAAACCACGT
This sequence comes from uncultured Rhodobacterales bacterium, assembly GCA_903917595.1. Lineage (GTDB taxonomy): Bacteria > Pseudomonadota > Alphaproteobacteria > Rhodobacterales > Rhodobacteraceae > Tabrizicola > Tabrizicola rara. The sequence goes on along the minus strand of CAIXBE010000176.1, from coordinate 5,629 downwards.
CTATTTCAATCTTGCCGGCCAAGGGGCTGAGCCGGTTCTGGGCCAAAGCCTCAAGTTGCACGCCAGTCACTATACCCCGGTCGATGCGACCAAGATTCCGACTGGCGAAATTCGTGCGGTCCAGGGCACCGGCTTTGACTTTACCACGCAGCGCCCGATGACCGGTGCGATGCCCGGGCCGGACGGGCTTGACCACAACTTCTGCCTTTCGGCCCCGCTTCAGTCGATTGCGGGCGAATACCTGCGCCCGGCCGCCGAGCTTGTCGACCCAGCGTCGGGCCGGGCGCTGAAGCTTTGGACCACAGAGGTGGGGTTGCAGGTCTATACCGGGGCGCATTTTGACGGCAGCCAGCCGGGCAAGGCGGGCGCGCGCTATGGCCGGTTTGCTGGGATCGCGCTGGAAACCCAAAAGTTCCCGGACACGCCCAACCACCCGCAGTTCCCCTCGGCGCGGCTGGACCCCGGGCAATTGTACCGGCATCTGGTGCTTTTGGACCTGACGCCGGACAAGACCTGAACGGTGAAACCGGGGCAACCTGACCCCGGTTCCCGGCCGATACGGTATCGTTCAGCGGTCGCGCGACACCTCGGCCAGCAGCCGTTCGGTGCGGGCCTCTTCCAGCTTGTTGTGGAACCGGTCCGCTTCTTCCTTGTCGCGCAGCGCCTTGGTAATGCCGACGGTCGAGCTGACCAGCATCAGCGCTGCCATCGCGTAAAAGCCCTTGGCGGCAAAGCTCGCCTCAAGGAAATAGACCCCGCCAGCCATCATGGTGGCCGCAACGATGAAGTTCACATAGCTGAACATCGAAAACGCTTGCGAGGTGCGGATAGGGGTTTGGGTGATATCTGCCATTTCGGTTCTCCGGGATTGCGATTGATTTCAAGGGGTTGTCGTCGGGATCAGGCGGATCTTTCCTTCAGCCGGGCCAGAACTGCCGCGGCATCGGGTTTCAGCGCCGGGCCGCAACCCGCCGCGGCCAGCCGTGCCGAGATCGCTTCGGCTGACAGCCCGGCGGACAGCTCGGTGACGGCGGCGGCGGTCGCTTCGGCGTGAAACTGGCGCTGCTGCAGGCGGGCAAGGGTCGCTTCTGCCTCGGTCAGCGAGGCGGTAACCGGGCGAGAGACCACACCCCGCACCGACTGGGATTTCTGCGCCGCGTCAGCCAGTTGCAGCCCGCGCTGCAACTCGCGCAGCCGGGTTTCGGCCATCGAAACCTCGTCGCGCAGCCGCGCGATTTCAATGTCATAGGTCGCAAGCGCGGTCTCGACCGTGGCGCGCTCTGCCTCCAGCTGCGCGATGGCGGCAGCGGCCTCGGCCGCCAGATCCTCACGCCCCTTCCCCAGCGCCGCAAGCGCCCGAGCCTCAAGATCAGCCAGTTGCGCGGTGATGCGCGGCAGTGATTTGCGCTCGCGCTCGGCGTAGGCCATGACCACGGCGACTGCGCGGCGGGCGGCCTCGACCCCCATGGCGGCGTCGCGCAACTGCTGGCGCAGGATCGACAGGGCATTTGCATCGGACAGCGCCTGAGCTGCGTCGTGACTGCGGCCCCTTACCAGGGTGATGATGGTGTTGAACATCGGTTGCTCCTTGTATATGAACAGTGTTCAAAACATTGCACCAAACTGAACGTCGTTCAAGGTCTATTTTGAACACCGTTCAGATGACGTAGGGTCACAAGATGAACGACACCAGCAAACCGGAATCGAAGCCTGACCTGCGCACCCGTCTGATTGACGCCGCTGAGTTCGAGATTGCCGAAAAGGGTCTCGCAGGCCTGAAGGCGCGCGACGTCACCGGACGGGCGGGTTGTGCGCTTGGGGCGATCTACAACGCGGTGGCCGATCTGGACGAACTGGTGCAGCGGGTGAACTCGCGAACGCTGGTCCGGCTTGGGGCAGCTTTGGCCCCGGCGTCGGAAACAAGCGCGCCCGAAGCGGCGATGCTGACCCTGGCCGATGCCTATGCAGTTTTTGCATTGAACAACAGACGGTTATGGTCAGCTCTCTTTGAACACCGCTTGCCCGAAGGGGTCGGAATGCCCGACTGGCACCGGCAGGACCATGAGGTGCTGATTGCCCGGATCGGCGGGCCCTTGATCGCCTTGCGCCCTGACCTGCCGGCCGAGGTGTTGCGCCTGCGGGTCCGCACGCTGTTCGGCGCGGTGCACGGCGTGGTGCATCTGGCGCTGCAAGGGCGGCTGGTCGGCTTGCCGGAGGCGGCTTTGCGGCAGGAAGTTGCGGCGCTGGTGACCGCGCTGGTCGCGGGCGCTCGCCAGCTGGCTGAGCCGGAAGCCTAGCCTTTCAGCGCCGCCGCGCGAATCTGACTCAGGGTCTGGCGCGGCGTCAGCGCTTCGGGCGAGATGTTCAGGTCCAGCACCGCACCGGTGGAGGAAGCCCGTGCCCGGTCAAAGGCTGCGGCGAAATCACCTGTCACTTCGACCCGCTCGGCATGAAATCCGTAAGCACGGGCAAGTTGCACGAAATCGGGGTTGACCATATCGGTTCCCGAAACACGGGCGGGATAATGGCGCTCCTGATGTGCGCGGATCGTGCCGTAGATGCCATTGTTCAGGATCAGGATGATCGGACAGGCCCCGGCCTGACGGGCTGTTGCAAGTTCCTGTGATGTCATCTGGAAATCGCCGTCCCCGGCAAAACACAGGACCAGCCGGTCGGGATGCGCGATCTTGGCCGCAATCGCTGCGGGCACGCCATAGCCCATCGCCCCCGACTGCGGCGCCAAAAGCCGCATTTGCGGACCAAATTGCACGAACTTGTTCGGCCAGACCGCGAAATTCCCCGCACCGTTGGTTACGATGGCATCCTCGGGCAGCACCTGGCGCAAATGCGCGGTGCAGACTCCCATGTCCACAGGCGACAGCAGTGGGCCAAGCTCCAGCGAAGCAAGGTAGTCGGCCCGCGCTCTGGTCCGCCACCCGGCCCAATTGCCCCTGATCGGCGCCAAGGCCGCGGCAAAGGCGTTTGGCCCGGCCTGAATGCCCAAGGTCGGGCGATAGATCTTGCCCAGTTCAGTATCCGAGCCATGCACATGGATCAGCCGCTGTTTGGGGGTCGGCACATCAAGCAGCGTGTAGCCGTCAGTTGTCATCTCACCAAAGCGCAGGTTGACGGCAAGGATCACGTCCGCCTCGCGGATGATCCGCTTGACGTGGGGGGGCATGCCAACCCCGGCCTCGCCCGCATAACAGGCCGAGTGGTTGTCGAACTGGTCCTGATAGCGGAACACCGCGATCACCGGCAGGTCGGAAGCTTCGGCAAAGGCCTGAAGCGCCGCCTGCCCTTCGGCCCGCCAATTGCAGCCGCCCAGCATCAGAAGCGGACGCCGTGCACTGGACATAAGGCCCAAGGCCTCGGCAAGTGCGGCTGGTTCGGGTGCGGGTTCGCTGATCTTTAACGGCGCGGCAAGCGGTGGCACATCCGAACGGCTGGTCAACATGTCCTCGGGCAGTGCGATGACCACCGGACCCGGTCGGCCCGAAACGGCCACCGTCCATGCCCGCGACAGGATTTCAGGGACCCGCGCCACATCGTCGATTTCAACCGCCCATTTCGCCATGGTGCCAAAGACAGCGCGATAGTCGAGTTCCTGAAACGCCTCGCGCCCGCGCATGTCGGTGCCGACCTGACCAACGAACAGGATCATCGGCGCCGAATCCTGCATCGCGGTATGGACGCCAATCGCGGCATTGGTCGCACCTGGCCCCCGCGTCACCATGCAGATGCCGGGGTTGCCGGTCAGCTTGCCCCAGGCCGCCGCCATGAAGGCTGCCCCGCCTTCGTTTCGGCACGTCACATAGTCCAGCCGCCCGACGGTATCATGCAGCGCGTCAAGCACCGCCAGATAGCTTTCCCCGGGCACACCGAACGCCCTGGTTGCACCAAGGCCCAGCAGGCTTTCTACCAGTATCTGGCCACCGTTGCGCACCGCAGGGCCCGCGATCAGGGAGTTATGGTAGCTTCGACCGCAGCGGCAGCCGCATCACCTGCGGCTTTGATCATCTCAGCCATCTGGGACTGCAGCGTCGCAACCTCGGTCGAAAGCGCCGCCTTTTCAGCCTCAAGCGAGGCGACAGCCTCGGCCTTAGCCGTCAGATCAGCCTCAAGCGCCACGACTTTCTGGCTGCTTTGATACGCGAAAAACCCAAGGATGGCCGTTGATGCCACCAGAATTCCGAAGACGAGATTGCGCATTCTTAACCCCAGACGGCTTGATTCTGTCACGGGGGAAAAGACCACACCCGCCTCAGTCACACAACCCTTTTGCCCGTCCAGTCATACAGGGCCGACGCGGGACCGGGTCTGCGGTGCAAAGGGATACCTTGCGTCGAATTGGCAAAGATCTTCTACTTTCCGGTTAAGGGAATTCACCTCAAAGTCAGGGGCACTCATCCGATGACCAGTACATTGCTGCAGATTACCCGGCGCGGCCTGCCTTTGGGCGGCCAGGCGGCGCTAGTGGCGGCAAACCTGCCGTGTGCGGCAATGGCGCAAGACTCGGTCAAAATGGCGGGGAGCTATACGGTGCCGGTCGAACAGCAACGGGTCAGGCGCATCCACATTGCCACCGAGGTGCTGAAACCCGCCGGCGCGGTAGACGACACTGATACCGAAAACGTCACCCCAAAGACCATCCCCGCGTGATGCGTGAATACTGCGAAGCAGGCATCATGCTGATCGCCGGCGAAATTTTCGGCGCCGTATACCCCGATGCCGCTTTCCCGACGGGCTCCAGCTTTCTACCCGACGCGCCGGCCAATCCGAACCTGCAGGTTTTCGATAACTGCACTCGAAACGCGGCCGATCTGTCCGCCTGCGTCGCTAGCGGCAGGCATTGGCTTGGCGCACCGGCATTTCACTCTGGCAGCGAACCTGACGCTTCTGGACAACATCATCCTTGGATCTGAAAACTAGGGTCGTGTTGTCGTGGCAGGATGGCAGCACGGGCGCCGGTGGTGCAACGGTCGAAGGACTCCGGGCTGGCGGTTCACCCCGATGTCAAGGTCAGCCGCTTGTCGGTCGGTGAACGCCAGCGGGTCAATATCCTCAAGGCGCTTTTCGCTGACGCCCGCATCCTGATACCGGACGAACCCACCGCTGTCCTGACCCTGCAAGAGGCCGATGCGCTGTTTGCCACTCTGCACCGCGCCATGGCGATGGGCCTTTCGGTCGTTTTCACCATCCATAAGCAGCTATAAGTGATTGCAATCGCCGATCGCTAGATTGTGTTGCGGCATGGCCGTGTCGTCGGTCAGGTGGCCACAGACGACATCAACTAGGCGAAACTTGCGGCTCTGGTCGCGGGGTTGGACCTTCCCGGCACTGGCCGGACGCTGCTGCGCGAGACCAATGGGATGCGGTGCTCTCGATATCCGAATACCTTCACGAAATCATAGACTTTCCATTCCCACAGTTGGCGAGAACCCCGCAACGGTCATAGCGCAGGGCCTGTCGATCACTGGTCTGCGGTTGGGGCGCGTTCCCGAGGCTGTCGGCCTTCTCCGGCTTTTTCTTCGATATGGTTAATGGGCGGCCAACATGGGACTTCTGGCGATCCGCACTCATTTCGACCACGCCCGACCATTTGCGGGGTGTCGAGGCGATGCTGGAG
>CAIXBE010000175.1 GCA_903917595.1 uncultured Rhodobacterales bacterium | reverse complement strand
TCGCAAAGCGGTCCAGCCGGAACTTCCGGGCGACCTCGTGGCTGGTTCCGGTGGCCATCAGATGCGCCATGCACCACCCGCTCGCGGGCACGGCCTTGAACCCGCCGTAGTTCCAGCCGCAGTCGATAAACAGCCCGTCGATATGGGTCTTGTCGATGATGGGCGACCCATCAGGCGACATGTCCATGATCCCACCCCAGCTGCGTAAGACCTTGGCGCGGCCGATCATCGGCATCAGGGTCATGCCCGCCTCCATCACATGTTCAACCATCGGCAGGTTCCCGCGTGAGGCGTAGCTGGCGTAGAAATCCAGATCGCCACCGAACACCAACCCGCCCTTGTCCGACTGGCTGATATAGAAATGCCCCATGCCAAAGCTGATGACATGGTCGATTACCGGCTTCAGCCCTTCGGTCACAAAGGCCTGCAGCACATGGCTTTCAATCGGCAGCCGCATCCCGGCCATCGCAGCCACCTGCGACGACCGCCCCGCGACGATGATCCCGACCTTCTTCGCCCGGATTGCCCCGCGCGTGGTCTGGACGCCCTTCACAACCCCGTTCTCGATGTCGATCCCGGTCACTTCGCAATTCTGGATCAGGTCCACCCCGCGCTGGTCCGCGCCGCGCGCATAGCCCCAGGCCACGGCGTCATGCCGGGCCGATCCGCCTCGCGGATGCAATAGACCGCCGTAGATCGGGAACCGGGTCTGTTCGAAATCCAGATAGGGCAGATGCTCGCGCACCCCCTCCCGGTCCAGAAGCACCGCATCATCCCCCTGATTGATCATCGCATTGCCACGCCGCACGAAGGCATCCCTTTGCCCGTCCGAGTGGAACAGGTTGATCAGCCCGCGCTGCGAATGCATCACGTTGTAGTTCAGCTCGGATTCCATCTGCTCCCACAGCTTCAGCGAATGCGAATAGAATTCGCTGTTCCCCGGCAGGAAATAGTTGGCCCTGACGATGGTCGTGTTGCGCCCGATGTTTCCTGATCCGATATGGCTTTTCTCCAGCACCGCGATATTGGTCAACCCGTGGTTCTTGGCCAGATAGAAGGCCGTCGCCAGCCCGTGCCCGCCACCACCGATGATGATCGCGTCATATTCGGCCTTGGGCGACGGGTTGCGCCAGGCCGGTTTCCAGCCCTTGTTGCCGAACAGCCCCTCGGTGATGACCTTCAGACCGGAATAGCGCATGGGCGACCCTCTTCGTGCAGCCAGCATCAGACCGCGACAGGCCCGGTTATTCAAGAGCGTGCGGCGGATTCCTGCCCTGCCTGCGACAAATGGTGTCGCAGGCAGGCTTTGACCGCTGGATTGCTGCCCTACAGCCCCTTTGACCGATAGGTCGCAGCCACCCGGCTGATCGACACGATATAGGCGGCCACGCGCAGATCCTCGACGCCCTCGCGGGAATGCCAGACCTCGCGCATCGCCTGATAGGCGGTGCGCATGGTGTCATCCAGACCCGACCGCACCAACGCCAACTCGTCCGAGCCTTGCAGGAATTTCTCCTTGAAGCCCTCGCCCAGCGACCAGCCCAGACCCTGATCCGATGACAGCCGCTCCAGTTCCTCGACCAGAAGGCGGCTGCGGGCTTCTTCGGCCCGGCGCTGCATCCGGCCGAAACGGATGTGGGACAGGTTCTTGACCCATTCGAAATAGCTGACCGTCACCCCGCCCGCGTTGGCATACATGTCGGGGATTATGACGCAGCCCTTTTGCCGCAGGATTTCATCGGCACCGTAAGTCACCGGGCCATTCGCCGCCTCGATGATCAGGGGGGCCTTGATCCGCGCGGCGTTGCCCAGATTGATCACCCCT
>CAIXBE010000174.1 GCA_903917595.1 uncultured Rhodobacterales bacterium | reverse complement strand
ATCTTCAGGCGAAGACCGCCAATGAAGTACTCAAAGCGCAGGAGCGACGGATCCGGCTGCAAAAGCTGAAGGGCGAGCTGGTCGACCGGGCCCGGGCCGAGACGCTGATGTTCCGGCTGGCCCGCGAGGAACGCGATGGCTGGGTGACCTGGCCTGCGCGCGTCGCGGCGCTGATGGCCTCGGAACTCGTCGCGGTCTTGGGAGAGGGGATCACGGTGGAGCCCGCGCTGATGCAGAAGGTTCTCGAAGCTCATGTCCGCGCCCAACTCGACAGCCTGGCCGAAATCAGAACCGGCCTTGGGTGACGATGTCGCCGGGTTCGACGGTGCAAAGGACCTGCTGCGCCAATGGTCGCGGGGCATCCGGCCTGACCCGGATCTGACGGTCTCGCAATGGGCGGACCAGCATCGCTGGCTCAGCTCGCGCGCCTCAGCCGAGCCCGGGCGGTACCGGACAGCGCGCACGCCCTATATGCGCGAGATCATGGATGCGCTCTCTCCCGTGAGCCCGGTGCAGCGGGTGGTGTTCATGAAGGCCGCCCAGGTGGGCGCGACCGAAGCGGGCAACTGCTTCATCGGCTTCGTGATGCATCACGCGCCGGGGCCGATGCTGGCGGTCCAGCCGACAGTGGAACTGGCAAAACGCAATTCGCGCCAGCGGATTGATCCGCTGATCGAGGAAAGCCCCGAGTTGCGCGAGCGGGTCAAGCCGGCGCGCTCGCGGGACGCGGGCAATACGATGCTGTCCAAGGAATTCGCGGGCGGCATTCTGATCATGACCGGGGCGAATTCGGCGGTGGGGCTGCGCTCGACCCCGGCGCGATATTTGTTTCTGGACGAGGTCGATGCCTATCCGGCCTCGGCGGATGAGGAAGGGGATCCAGTTTCGCTGGCAGAGGCACGCTCTCTGACCTTCGCACATCGGCGCAAGGCGCTGTTGGTCTCGACGCCCACCATTCGGGGGCTGAGCCGCATCGAGCGGGAATTCGAGGCCAGCGACCAGCGGCGCTATCATGTGGCCTGTCCGCATTGCGGCCATGGCCAGTGGCTGAAATTCGAACGCCTGCGCTGGGAGAAAGGCCAACCTGAAACAGCGGAGTACCACTGCGAAGGCTGTGACCAACCTATTGCGGAGCACCACAAGACCGCGATGCTGGCCGCTGGCGAATGGCGCGCGATGGCGAAATCAGCGGATCCGCACACGGTGGGCTATCACCTCTCGGCACTTTATTCGCCGATCGGCTGGCTCAGTTGGACACGGATCGCGCGGGCTTGGGACGCGGCACAGGGCAATGACGAGGCCATGCGGGCGTTTCGCAACACGATCCTCGGCGAGACCTGGTTCGAGACCGGCGAAGCCCCGGACTGGCAGCGGCTGGCAGAACGGCGCGAAACATGGACACCGGGCATGGTGCCCACAGGCGGGCTGTTCCTGACCGCCGGTGCTGACGTCCAGAAAGATCGGATCGAGATCGATGTCTGGGCCTGGGGCCGGGGTCTGGAAAGCTGGTTGGTCGATCACGTCGTCATTGAGGGTGGTCCGGGCGATCAGGCCTGCTGGCAGAGGCTCACGGATCTGCTGGGCAAGGTCTGGCAGCACGAAAGCGGCCAACATCTGACCATCGCGCGCCTTGCCATCGACACCGGCTTTGAGACCAGCGCGGTCTACGGCTGGGCCCGGCAGGTGGGGTTTGCACAGGTGGCCCCGGTCAAGGGGCTCGAAGGCTTCAACCGCTCCAGCCCGGTAACGGGGCCGACCTATGTCGATGCCACGATCGCTGGCAAGCGGCTGCGGCGCGGGGCACGGCTCTGGTCGGTGGCGACATCGACGTTCAAGGCCGAGACCTATCGCTTCCTGCGGCTTGATCGCCCGACGCCCGAGGAAATCACAGCAGGTGCCTCGTTCCCGGCGGGAACGGTGCATCTTCCAAGCTGGGCGGATGGCGAATGGCTCAAGCAGCTGACCGCCGAGCAGCTGATCACCGTGAAAAGCAAGCGAGGGTTCTCCAAGCTGGAATGGCAGAAGCTGCGCGAGCGCAACGAGGCGCTGGACTGCCGGGTCTATGCCCGGGCCGCCGCCTGGATCGCAGGCGCGGATCGCTGGTCCGAGGCGCGGTGGGCGGACCTTGAGGCGCAGGTGGTTGGGGATGGCATGACCGATGCGGAACAGGAGAAGCCCGCAGCGGGGTCGCTGCGTCCGGTGCGCCGCCCTGTTCAGCGCCGATCCGTGGTGTCGAATTACATGAGGTGAT
>CAIXBE010000173.1 GCA_903917595.1 uncultured Rhodobacterales bacterium | reverse complement strand
CGCAGATCGCGCACCTGCATGGCGCAAGATGCCGCAGGCTTGGGCGGCCCACCCACCACCTCGACCAGACACATCCGGCAGTTCCCGGCAATCGTCAGACGCTCATGATAGCAGAACCGCGGAATCTCGACACCGGCCACTTCAGCGGCCTGAATGATGGTCATCGCCGGGTCAACCTCGACCAGTATCCCGTCGATCAGCAGTTTTTTCAGGTCAGCCATGCACAAGGTCCTTCCGAGGTTTCCGCCCGAACAAAGCCCGCAACCAGACAACCAATCCGCCCGCTGACTTTTCGCCCGGTGTTTCCGATTTATCGGCGACGAAGGCAACGCCTTTCATGCGTTCTTCGATATCGCGCATCATGTATTTCGCATCCTGACCGCCGTAGCACATGATCAACCCTTCCCATGTCCGTCCGATGCCGCCGAGGCATCTTGAAACCAGTCCCAGCCAAAGGCCATTTCGCTTGGGCCCTGCCTGGTCAGCATGTCAAATCGGGCCAGTCCTTCTGCCACAGAGGGCCGGTGACCAGTCGGGATCCACCACATCACCAGGTTGGAATTTCCGATGGAATCATACCACTGCGCACGCTTGTCGTAGAACTGCTTATGGACCGTGTTCCACACAAAATGCCGCAAGCTGCCTGCATCGGCCCAGACTGACAGAGTTGATGCCATACGTGGGTTTCCACCAAAGGCACCGCCTTCAGTCACCTGTTCATTGTTCATGTCGTCATCGGCCAGACGCCAGACGAACCCCGGGCTGCGCTCTGCCAGGGCGTTCACCTTATCCAGACCTGCCACAAAATCGGCAACCTTTGGGTCATCCCAATCGTATCGCAGTTCGCCAAAATTAAGCTCTGCAAGTTGATGCCCAACAGGTTGCCTCGTCATGCCACACCCCAAGACCGCTGGACCCAAGCCCAATCAAAGGCCGCATCGCTGGCCCCCTCTACCCGCAACTGATCCAGTTTTGCCAAGGCTTCTTCTAGGCTCGGGCGATGGCCGGCAGGCACCCACCACATGACGAAATGCATCTGCCCCATTACCTCGAACCAGGCCGCGCGCCGGTCCAGAAACTGACGATGCACGGTGTTGTAGACAAAGGCCTGCAGCGTATCGACGCTTTCCCATACAGTGAGGTTGGAAACATATTGAGCATCACCACCAATCTTGGCCTCGGTATTGCCCGTACCCGGCGCACCCGAGCCCTCCATCATCCAGACAAACCCCGGCATGCGTTTGCCAAGACCATTGACAAGGTCTAGTGCCGCCATGAACTCAGCCACAAGCGGATCATCGGTTGGTGCCAAAAGACGCCCGACATTCAATTCCGCAAGGTGATGGCCGGGGCGCGCGTTCATTTTGAAGACCATAGCAAGGAACCGACCAAGGTTGCATCTGCAATCTCTGCCTGACCAACAGTGCAATAGCTGTCAACATCCCCTTCACGGACACCCGCTGCCACCAGATAGGCAACAGCAGCCGCCCTGACACGTGCCTTTTCGGCCTTGTCCTTCAAGAAGAGCGTCACTTCGTTTTCGTCATACCCTTTTGATCTGGCATAGGATTCAAGTCTCTTCATCTTGAGCAAAACAACCAGCATCCGCGCCGACAAGCTAGGGCAGGTTTGCCGAAGGATG
>CAIXBE010000172.1 GCA_903917595.1 uncultured Rhodobacterales bacterium | reverse complement strand
GACATTGGCTACGCCCTGCGTGGCCTGGGTGTTGGTCGGGCCCTCCAGATACTCGTTGTCCGAAAAGATCGTCAGGAAATAGTTTTCCGACCGGACCTTGGAAGTAATCGTCACCCTGCGCCGACCTGCGTCGACCTCTGCCGATACGGTCGGATCGGAAAAGTCGACCATCTTCAGGTCGTCGTCATTCAGACCGGCCTTTGCGAACCAGTCGTTGGCGATCGCGGTCGGCGTGCGGGTCTGGGTCAGGCTGGCTGCGGCAAGGGCCGCGCGGTCCATGGTCTGCTGCATCGCGACGCGGCGGGTCTCGAAGCGCATGACGTCGACGGCAATGCCGCCAAACATGATCATCAAGAGGAACAGGAAGATCATGAAAAAGGCCATCGCACCGCGTTCATCTTCGCGGAACTGGCGCATCGAACGGGTCATCTTTCCAAAAGCGAACGCAAAAGTTGCCTGGGACATCTTGAAGACCTTCCGCCAAATAACCATTAAGCCCGCCAAGAGGCAGGAACCTGTCCCAGCATTTAGACACAAATGGCGGCAGAAGTATGAAAAAGTTTTCAAAATGGCCGGGAATCCCAACGATTTGGAAACAATTTTGACTTCCCGGGTCGCGCTGGCGAAGGTCAGGCGACATTTTCTGCGGGTGCGGCCGACCTTGAACAGCGCCGCCGCCTGACCGATTCGGCCTGCAACTCAAGCGTGTAATTTTATGATGCGATCCTCGTTTTGGCGGTGGAGAGTGGCGCACCGTTGCAGTTGGCGTCTTCACAGACCGGGTTTGTGCGCTAGGGTGCGGCAGGGCTGCCCAAGACGGCCCGCACCAAGGGAGAAGTACCATGCACGTCACCGGCGAGCCGAGCTTTCGCGAATCGGTCGATCTGATGTTCAACCGCGCGGCCAAATTGTTGGACCTCAGCCCCGGGCTGGAGCAGAAGATCCGGGTCTGCAACTCGACCTACACCGTGCGCTTTGGCCTCCGGTTGCGCGGCAAGATCGAGACCTTCACCGGCTACCGGTCGGTCCACTCCGAACATATGGAGCCGGTAAAAGGTGGCATCCGCTATTCGCTGGGCGTCAATCAGGACGAGGTCGAGGCGCTGGCAGCGCTGATGACCTACAAATGCGCCTTGGTGGAAACCCCTTTTGGCGGCGCGAAAGGCGGGCTGTGCGTCGATCCGCGCGCCTGGGACGAAGAGGAGCTGGAGCAGATCACCCGCCGCTTTGCCTATGAGCTGATCAAGCGCGACCTGATCCATCCAGCGCAGAACGTGCCCGCCCCCGACATGGGCACGGGCGAGCGCGAGATGGCATGGATCGCCGACCAGTACATGCGGATGAACACCACCGACATCAACGGCCGCGCCTGCGTGACCGGCAAACCTCCGCATGCGGGCGGCATTCAGGGCCGGGTCGAGGCGACAGGCCGGGGCGTGCAGTTTGCCCTGCGCGAGTTCTTCCGCCACCCCGAGGATATCGCCAAGGCCAACCTGACGGGCGGTCTGGACGGCAAGCGGATCATTGTGCAAGGCCTTGGCAACGTGGGCTATCATGCCGCCAAGTTCCTGAGCGAGGAAGACGGCTGCAAGGTCATTGCCGTGATCGAACGCGACGGGGCCTTGCGCGACCCGAACGGTCTGGACATCGAGGATATCCGCCAATGGATGAACCGCAACGGCGGCCTGCTGGCGGGCTATCCGCGCGCCGTGCATTCCGCCGATGGT
>CAIXBE010000171.1 GCA_903917595.1 uncultured Rhodobacterales bacterium | reverse complement strand
GGTGACCATGGCGGCGAGGGCGTGGGCGATGGATTGCGGGGTGCGCAGGAAGGCGGGGATGGTGGTCATGCCCAGCGCGCGGCAGGCGGTGAGGCGGCGGAGGCCGGAGATGAGGCCGTATTTGTGCTCGCCGTTTTCATGGGGGCGGGGGGTGGAAAGTTGCCAGACCTCGACCGGCATGCGGAGGCCCTCGGTCGCGATGGAGTGCTGCAGTTGGTGGAGGGCGTCCGGGTCAAGCGCGCTGCGGTCGCGGAGGAGAGCGGCGGGGTCGATCTGGGTGATGGGAAGGGTGAGGGTGTCCATGGGCGGCTCCTTTCCCGGGGAGGAGACGCGGGGGCGGTTAAGGTGGGGTAAGGCGGGCGGGCGGTCAGTAGGCGACGGCGGTGGTTTTCCCGTTCGGTCCCGAAGTCAGCTTGCGGAACCCGGCGACGGCGGCCGCGGCGCCCACGGCCATGAAGCGCGCGTCGCTGCCGACGGTGGTCATCTTGAAGCCCCAGCTGATGGCGCGGGCGGCGTAGTCGGGCGTGCCGCAATGCAGGGCGGCGATGATCCCGCGGCGATTGCAGGCGGCTGCGATGGCTTGCAGGGCGGCGATGATTTCGGGCTCCTCGCGGTCGACACCGGCTTTGAGCTGGCCCTTGGACAGTGAGAGCGACAGATCGGCGGGGCCGACATATATGCCGTCAAGGCCGGGGGTGGCGGTGATCGCCTCAAGATTGGCATAGGCCTCGGCGGTCTCGATCATGGCGAAGGCCAGGATGGAGGCGTTGGCCCGGGCGGCATAGTCGTCGCCGTGGGCAAAAGCGGCACGGGTGGGGCCAAAGCTGCGCTCACCCAAGGGCGGATAGCGCATGTAGCTGACCAGACGGGCGGCCTCATCCGCGGTGTTGATCATCGGGCAGATGATACCGTCGGCGCCTGCGTCCAGCGCCTTCATGATGGCGGCGGGGTCAAGCCAGGCGGCGCGGGCGAGAAGCGTGGTCCCGCTGGCGCGCATTGCCTGCAGCATCGGCAAAAGGTCGGTATAGTCGAGCGCGCCGTGCTGCATGTCGACGGTGATGCTGTCAAAGCCCTGGGCGGCCATGATCTCGGCGGTGAAGGCGTTGCCGATGGACAGCCAGGCGTTGAGGGTCGGTTGCCCCTGATCCCAAAGGTGGCGAAGCTTGGTCATTGAGCATTTCCCTTGATCTGGCCGCGAAGGCCGCCGGTCTGGCCGCGATCCAGCAGCAGATGGTCGAGGAGGACACAGGCCATCATCGCCTCGCCCACGGGCACGGCGCGGATGCCGACGCAGGGGTCGTGGCGGCCTTTGGTCACCAGATCAACCTCGCGCCCGTCTTCGGTCACGGTTTGCCGGGGCGTCAGGATCGACGAGGTCGGTTTGACGGCAAAGCGGCAGACGACGGGCTGGCCGGTCGAGATGCCGCCAAGGATGCCGCCGGCGTGGTTGGTCAGGAACTGGGGCCCGTCCGGTCCCATGCGAATCTCGTCGGCGTTTTCGACACCCGTCAGGGCGGCGGCGGCCATGCCTTCGCCGATCTCCACACCCTTGACCGCATTGATCGACATCATCGCAGCGGCAAGGTCGCTGTCGAGTTTGGCATAAAGCGGCGCACCCAGGCCCGCGGGGACACCTGTCGCCACAACCTCGATCACCGCGCCGACCGAGTTGTGGGCAAGGCGCAAGGCGTCCAGGTATTCGGCCCATTCGACGGCGGCTTGGGCGTCGGGGACCCAGAAGGGGTTCTGGTCGATCTGCGCGGCGTCAAAGCGGGTCCGGTCGATCCCCTTTGTGCCCATCTGCACCATGTAGCCGGTGATCGTCAGCCCCGGCAGCAATGTGGCCAGCACCGCGCGGGCAACCCCACCTGCAGCAACGCGGCTGGCGGTTTCGCGGGCCGAGGACCGGCCACCGCCGCGCGGATCGCGGTGCCCATATTTCTGGTGGTAGGTGATGTCGGCATGGCCGGGACGGAACGACTGGGCGATGTCGCTGTAATCTTTCGACCGCTGGTCGGTGTTTTCGATCATCAGCTGGATCGGCGTGCCGGTGGTCTTGCTCTGATAGACGCCCGACAGGATGCGGACCTCGTCCGCCTCTTTCCGCTGGGTGGTGAATTTCGACGTGCCGGGCTTGCGCTTGTCGAGCCAGGGCTGCAGGTCGGCTTCGGACAGGGACACGCCAGGCGGGCAGCCGTCAACCGTGCAGCCGATGGCAGGCCCGTGGCTTTCGCCCCAGGTGGTGACGCGGAACAGATGTCCGAATGTGTTGAGGCTCATGCCGCTCTCCCTGCCATTGGCCTTGGAATAAGCGATGATCCGGCAGGGCGAAACCCAAATCCGTCAGGATAGGGGGTTAAGCCCCACGGCGGCGCGCAGGTCGGGGCTTCGGATGTCCAGTTCCTGCCCGACCAGTACGTCGGCGGCGGGGCTGCACAGCCATGCCACGGCCTTTGCGGGGTCGCTGGCAGGGGCCAGATCGCCACGCGGAATTTTGGACACCGGGTTGATGCCGGATGCGCGGATCGTGCCCTGCATGTCGGTATCGACCACGCCGGGGGCAAAGCCGAATATCCGGATGCCCTGCGCGCCATGTTCCATGTGAACCGACCTTGTCAGCATCGCGAGGCCCGCCTTGCCCGCGCAATAGGCGCTCCACCCTTCCTGCGGGCGATGGGCGGCACCGGAGGAGATGTTGACGATTGCGCCACCGCCCTTGGCCACCATGCCCCGCAGCGCAAGTTGGATGGCGTGAAAGGCCGAGGTCAGGTTGGTGTCGATGCTTGCCGCCCAATCTTCGACTGACACGTCCAGAATACGGCCGATCGGGCCGATGGTGGCGGCGTTGTTGATCAGGATGTCGAAGCCTGGTTCGAACAGCGTGGTCATGGCGACGCGGTCGGTCATGTTCGCCAGATGGCCGGTGGCGCGGATATCGCCAAGATCACGCTGGGCGGCGGCGATGTT
>CAIXBE010000170.1 GCA_903917595.1 uncultured Rhodobacterales bacterium | reverse complement strand
TGACGGAAGATGTAATCGACCCGCCCTGGCCCAAAACCGCCCTGCAGCTTCCTCTTGGCGAAAATACTCCCACCGGAGGCATCGCGCCGGGCACCAGCAGCAGGGGGTAGGGATCAGTGCAATGGCCCCGCCAGCAGCGCCTTAAGGTCAGCCGGTATCCGCGCCGCATTCCCGTTGTCGGTCAGACAAACCAGCGTGACCACGGCGACGAACAGCCGCTCGCCCCCGCGCGTGATCGCCTGCTCCAGCACCAGCCGGGCGCCCCCTGCCGTTTGCAGGCTGGTCTCGACCACAAGATCATCGCCGAACATTGCCGGTCGCAGAAAATCGGCCTCGACCCGGCGCACCGCAAAGACCACACCCTGCGACGCCCGCAGCGCCATCTGGTCAATCCCCAGTGACGCGACCCACTCGCTGCGCGCGCGTTCGATGAACTTGAGATAATTGGCGTAATAGACGATGCCGGCCAGGTCGGTGTCTTCATAGTAGACGCGGGTTGAAAACAGATGCGGCACGGGAGTGGTCCTTTTCGTCCGACCCTAG
This sequence comes from uncultured Rhodobacterales bacterium, assembly GCA_903917595.1. GTDB lineage: Bacteria > Pseudomonadota > Alphaproteobacteria > Rhodobacterales > Rhodobacteraceae > Tabrizicola > Tabrizicola rara. The sequence goes on along the minus strand of CAIXBE010000170.1, from coordinate 9,165 downwards.
AAAGCCTGCCCCAGGTTGGCAAGCCGCGCCGCCAGCCGCAGGGCATGCGACGGATCGCGCGCAACGGCGGGCAGGACCGGATCATACCCCGCCCGGATCACCGCTGCAATTTCGGGGCGCAGGACTACCGCTTCACCGATCCGGGCCAACGGCGATGATCCGGCAAAGGCCCGGTCCGACCACAGCAGGATCACTTGCGCCGCCTGCGTCAACACCAGCGCTTCAGCCGAAGCAGCGGCAAGATGCGCGTCCATCCGCAGAAAGACAAACGCCGCCCGGATCGCCCCGTCCGGGTCAAAGCGAAAGCTGCGATACTGGTTTGCGCCCGCAGCAACCAGTCGCGCGACCAGACCGAACAGGTCCGGCACCAGCCGGTCAAGGTTCGGAACTTCAAGCAGTTCCTCCCAGTCGCGGCAACAGAACATCATCAGGTTCGCGCCGGTATCCGTGTCAAGCTCGGCCATCTTGTGGCCCGCCAGCACCACCACCGCCTCGATCCCGCCCTTGATCGCAGGCAGGCTTTCGTCCGCGACGCCAAAGACCACCGGCACGATCGGCCGACCCCAACGGGCGAACAGGTAAGACCCGTCGATCCGGGTGAAATAGGCCTCGATCTCGCCCGGTCCCATGCGTCGCTCCTTCGCCATCAGGCTTTGGCGCTACCATTCCAATGCGGCGGAAAACAACCCCGCGCCCATTGCTCTTTTCACAAATACTCCCGCGCGGAGCGCGCGCCCGAGCCGGTTGTGCGCCCTACGCGCACAACCGGCGAGACACCAGGCTTGCGGCGCAAGCCGCTCATTTTACTTGGCGTCGAACAGGTCCGACTGACCCGGAGCTTTCGGCGCCTCCAGCCCCAGATGCCGCCAGGCCTTGGCCCCCAGCATCCGCCCGCGCGGGGTGCGCAGGATCAGGCCCTGCTGCAAAAGGTACGGCTCGATCACTTCCTCGATGGCATCCCTCGGCTCACTTAAAGCCGCCGCGATGGTCTCCACGCCCACCGGCCCACCGCCATAATTCTCGGCCAGAAGGATCAGATAGCGCCGGTCGGCCCCGTCCAGCCCCAGATGATCGACCCCCAGCCGCGTCAGCGCCCGGTCGGCCAAGGTGCGGCTGATCCGGCCGCCCTCCTCGACCAGCGCGAAATCCACCACCCGCCGCAACAGCCGCCCCGCGATGCGTGGCGTGCCCCGCGCCCGGCGGGCAATCTCGCGGCAGCCCTCAGGTTCCGCCTGCACCCCCATCAGCCGTGCACCCCTTGTGACGATCTCGAACAGCTCCGCCTCGGAATAGAACTCCAACCGCGTCGGAATCCCGAACCGGTCGCGCAAGGGGGTCGTCAACAACCCCAGCCGCGTCGTCGCCCCGACCAGCGTAAACGGCTGCAGATCAATACGCACCGTCCGCGCCGCTGGCCCCTCGCCGATCACCAGGTCCAGCGCGAAATCCTCCAGTGCCGGATACAGCACCTCTTCCACGATGGGCGACAGCCGGTGAATTTCGTCGATGAACAGCACATCGCGCGGTTCCAGATTGGTCAGGATCGCCGCCAGATCGCCGGGTTTCGCCAGAACGGGACCCGAGGTCATCCGGAACCCCACTCCCAACTCCCGCGCCATGATCTGCGCCAGCGTGGTCTTGCCCAAACCGGGCGGGCCATGAAACAGCGTATGATCCATCGCCTCGCCCCGCATCCGGGCGGATTCAATGAACACCGCAAGGTTCGCCCGCGCATCCGCCTGCCCGATGAATTCGGCCAGCATCTGCGGGCGCAGGGCACGGTCGGTATCCTCGGGGAGGCGGTCAGGGCGGAGGGTGGGGTCAGAGGTCATAGCAACGCACTATTCTTTGTAGACTGATGTCCCGGCAAGTGCTCGTTGATCCATCCGAGGATCAATGCAGCCTGAGCCTGACCAAGACCCGGCAGCAACAGCACCCTGCGCCCGCGATAGGTGAAGCCAATTGATCCATATTGCCTTGCGATCGCAAACGGAAGGTCAAGCAGCATTGGCGTCACCCAGATCGGCCTGGGCTCGACCGTCGCCTGCTGAATTTCTGCCAAGCGAAAGCGACGGCGTCGTTTTAGTCCGAAGGCTTGATGGACCAAGCACAGATCAGACCCGTCAAACCGTAGCGTCTCCTTGCCGGACAACCATGATGTCAGGTAGAAAGCCCCGAAAAACCACCCCACCACCAAAAGCCCGATCGCCTGCTTCGGGATCAAGTCGGTGTCCATGCCCAGCGCAAGACGAACGAAGACGGCGATACAGCCAAAAGACCAGAACGAGAGAAAAAACCAGAACGCCCGCACCATCGGATGACACCTTCCAATGGGAAACGTCAGACAATCGCCCCCAAGGTCCGAGTGCAGTTCGAAGGATGAGATAGCGAGTGTCCGGTCAGCCATCGGCTATGCCTTCGGTGCCAGCAGCTTCAGCGCCGCCCGGATCAGCGCGGCCGTCTCCGCCTCGGGCTGGTTTCCTGCGACCGTCGCCACCGCCTGAGCGGCGTCTGATTGGCCGTAGCCCAGGTTCAAGAGCGCCGAGAGCGCATCCGCCGTCGATGCCGCCCGTCTTGCGGCCCCCTCGTCCAGCTTCGCGGGCCTCCGGGGCGCGGGCGCGGCCTCGATCACCAGATCCTCCGCTTCCGCCGTGGCCGACAATCCCACCCCCGCCGCCATCACCCCCGGCGCTTTCGCCTTCAGCTCCAGAATGATCCGCTGCGCCAGTTTCGGCCCGACACCCGGTGCTGCCTGCACCGCCCGCGCATCTCCCAAAGTGATCGCCCGGCCCGCTCCTTCGGCCCCCAGGGTGCCAAGGATCGCCATCGCGGCCTTCGCTCCAACCCCTTGAACCGTGGTCAAAAGCTTGTGCCATTCCTTTTCCAGCATGGTCGGAAAGCCGAAAAGCTGCAGCAAATCCTCGCGCACGAGGAGTTCTGTATAAAGCGACACCGCCTCGCCCAGACCCGGCATCCCGGCAAGGGTGCGGTCGTTGACATGGACGATATAGCCGACGCCGCGCACGTCGATCAGCACATGGTCCGGCCCGCGCCAGTCCAGCCGCCCCGAGATTCTGCCAATCATCCTGCCGCCCTCAACGCGGCCTGCAACCGGCCGGCACTTTGCAGATGATGCGCATGGCAGATCGCGATTGCCAGCGCATCCGCTGCATCGGCCCCGGTGATCTTCACCCCTGGCAGGTGCAGCTTGACCATGTGATCGACCTGAACCTTGGCCGCATGGCCCACGCCCACTACGGTCTTTTTCACCGCATTCGGCGCGTATTCCCCGACCGCGAGACCGAACTGCGCCGGGACCAAGAGCGCAATTCCCCGCGCCTGACCCAGCTTCAGTGTCGCCACTGCGTCCTTGTTGACAAAGGTATGTTCCACCGCCGCGGCTTCGGGTTGCCAAAGCTGCAGAACCTCGGTCAGTTGGATGTGCAAGGACAACAGCCGCAGCGCCAGATCGCCGTCCGCCGCGTCAGAGTGGCAGATGCCGTTCGCGACATGGGTCAGGCGCGACCCGGCCACGTCGATCACCCCCCAGCCAAGGTTTCGCAACCCCGGATCAATGCCGATGACGCGCATGCCGGCCCCTGTTTCTGCTCTTTGGCGTGAATTAGCACGAAAAGCGAACATCCGCCAATGGCTTTCCGTAACCCATCGCCAAACGGACCCCTCACTTTGCACTTGCAGAAACCGACCGACTGGCGCAGAAATACGACGCGCGCCGCTTCCATACGGGGAACGCGCTGATAAAGATGATGAAAATGTGTCATCAGTCATGCAATAGCTGCATGACGGCCTTGCTTGGCCCTGACTTGCTTTGCACCTGCAGCAAGACTATCTGGCTGTCATGGAGGAACAAGCCTCCAATTTGTGCAATATGAAAACAAGGATGAAAGCCATGGCCGCTGTCGAGACGACCCGCCCGGCGCCCTTCGGCGCCATCACCACCTACCGTGCCATCAATGTTGTGTCGAACGTCGTCGCGATGTTTGCCGCGTGGAATGATGCGCGCGCCACCCGCAATGCCCTGTCCAAGCTGTCGGACCGCGAGCTTGACGATATCGGCCTTTGCCGCGGTGACATCGAGGTTATCGGTCGCTAAGACCGAAAGCCCAAGGGAATTGACCCATGGGCGCAAATGACAAGGGCCGCACCTGATCGTGCCGCCCTTTTGCATTTTTCCCGGACTCTGACAGTTCTGCCAGGATCAGCGCGGCCCAAGAACCTGCAGCTGCGCCGACACCCAAAGCGTGATCGGATCAGCGTGCATCATCCACGCACCGACCGGATCAAACCCTTCCCCCGCCGCCAGCGCACTCACGCGGCTTTCATAAGTCTGCGCACCGACATAGTAATGAATCGTGCCCTTAAGCGCGACCGCGAGAGCCAAACCTATTGCAAGAGGCTTCAGGATTTTCGCAGTCCGGCTAAACGTGCTGGACTTTACCTTGCGGCCCACCGTCCCGGTCGCCTCAAAGCCATAACCCTTGGAATGAGATTTCTCGATCCGCGATACGCGGGTGTAGAAATCGTTCAGATTCGGATCAACCCACATAATGTCACCCGGAGTAGCGGCCCTGAAACCAGAAAGTGCCGAATCCTTATGGCCGAATTGCGGCACTTGTCATCATGAGGACCCGCTCAGGCCGCAAAGTCAAGGATTGTTGACGATTTCATACCTTTTGCAGGACAAGCGTGGACCATTCGCCAATATCGTCCCGGCTTTCAATACAAAGCCCGGCGTCGACATAGGCCGCCGTCACCGCCTCTGCCTGCACAGCGAGAAGACCGGATAGAATCGCTCGCCCCCCGGTTGCCAGCTGCGCCGATATTCCCGGGGCAAGCTCGATCAGCGGGCCCTTCAGGATGTTGGCAAAGACCAGATCATAGGGTCCCGCTGCCTTGATCCGCCGGTGATCCAGGCCTGCGGCCTCCAGACACTCAACCCGGCCCTGCAACGCGTTGATCGCAACGTTCGCCACGGCCACATCCACCGCCACCCGGTCGATGTCGCTGGCAATGACCAGCGCATCCGGCAACGTCGCTGCCGCCGCCATCGCCAGAACCGCTGTGCCGCAGCCGATGTCGGCGACCTTGGCGGGGCGCTCGCCTGCCGCCAGCAGCCGGTCAAAGGCTTTCAGGCAGCCCAAAGTCGTGCCGTGGTGGCCTGTCCCGAAAGCCACCGTCGCCTCGATCTGCAAGGGCACGCGGTCGGCACCGGCCGGCACCTTGTCGGCGTCATGGCTGCCGAAGACGAAGAACCGGCCTGCCTCGACCGGGGCCAGTTCGCGGCGCACCTTGGCGACCCAGTCGATTTCGGGGATTTCCGACAGGGCAAAGGCCTTGGCCCCGAAGGCCATGGCCAGCACCTCGAGCATCACCGCGTCCGGCGCTTCCAGAAAATAACCTCCAACCTCCCACAGGCCCGAATCGTCCTCGATCTCGAAGACACCGACGCCGATCGGTTCGGGTGTCATCCGCTCCATCGCGGCGGCAAGAGCTTGCGCGGGCGCTTCACCGGGCAAGGTCGTCAGGGCGGAATAGGTGGGCATGGGCAGGCACTCCTTTGGCCAAAGGCCTTACGCCCTGCGCCGGATCGGGGCAAGTTGGCCGCCCCGGGGGCGGTCTAAAATTTTTCGCCGAAAAATTTTAGACCCTCAGGCCCGCACGCCGGTCCCGATGGGGCAGGTCACCCCGGTTCCGCCAATGCCGCAATAGCCACCAGGGTTCTTCTGCAGGTATTGCTGGTGATAGTCCTCGGCAAAGTAGAACACCGGTGCCGGCAGGATTTCCGTGGTGATCGCCCCCCGCCCGGCCGCTTTCAGTGCATCGGCATAAACCGCCTTCGACGCCTCTGCCGCCGCCTGTTCGGGCGAACAGGTATAGATGCCCGACCGGTAGGTCGACCCCATGTCGTTGCCCTGCCGCATCCCTTGCGTCGGGTCATGGCCTTCCCAGAACAGTTTCAGCAGGCCCTCATAACTGACGACGGCAGGATCAAAGATCACCCGCACGACCTCGTTATGGCCAGTCAGTTGTGTGCAGGTTTCCTTGTAGGTCGGGTTCGGCGTAAACCCAGCCGCATAACCGACCATGGTCAGCCAGACCCCGGGCACCTGCCAGAACTTGCGCTCTACCCCCCAGAAACAACCCATGCCAAACATCGCCTCTTCCATCCCCGCAGGCACTGGGGATTTCAGCGGGATGCCGGACAGGAAATGCAGCTCGGCGGTCGGCAATGGCTCGGGACGCCCCGGCAGGGCCTTGTCAGGCGTGACCATTTCGGCGGATTTGCGGGTGAAGAACATTTGGGGCCTCCATTTCTGCAACGGAATATAGGCGGGCCGCGGCAAAAGCCCAACCTGCATTACAATCCCTTCACCCCGGCTTTACTCGGCCGGATGCGGCAGGCCGCGGGAAAGCACCGTCTCATACCCCGGCGAGGGATGCCGCGGGATCAGGCAGATTAGCCCGACCGCCACAAGCGCCATGCCCGCGCCCAACAGGAACACATAGTCCGGCGACTTTGCCCACAGATACCCCAGCGACGCCGGCAGAAACACCGCCGCGATGTGGTTGATGGTGAATGCCACCGCCTGCGTCGGCGCGATGTCACGCGGATCGGCGATCTTCTGGAAGTAGGTCTTCAGGCTGAAGGACAGCGCAAAGAACAACTGGTCTAGGATATACAGACCGCTCGCGACCATCAGCCCCCAGCCGAACCAGTAAAGCCCGCCGTAAGCCAGAAAAACCAGGGTCAGGCCGATGTATTCGAACCCCATCACCTTGCGCTCGCCATAGCGGCCCAGCGCCCGACCCATCGCGGGGGCCACCGCCATGTTGATCAGGTAATTGACCAACAACAGCAGCGTCATCTCGCTGACCTTCATGCCAAAGCGTTCAACCATCATGAAGCCCGCAAAGACCACAAAGATCTGCCGCCGCGCGCCCGCCATGAACTGCAAGGCGTAATACAGCCAGTACCGCTTTCGCAAAACCATGTGCTTGTGCTGCGGATGCGGCGATTCAAACTGCGGATAAGCCAACGCCGCAAAAGCGACCAGCGCCAGCGTCACCCCGCCCGAGGCAAGGTAGACCGTGTTGTAATCCAGGGCCAGCGCCTCCCACAGCGCGACAATCGCGCCGTAAGCCACCAGCGACGCCCCCGCCCCGACCGCCACGATCCGCCCCAAAACGACCGGCGCGCGGGCCTTGTCGATCCACTGCAGTTGCAACGACTGGTTCACCGTCTCGAAGTAGTGAAACCCGATCGACGACAGCAGCGTCATCACCAGAAGTCCGCTGAAACTGGTGAACCACCCTGTCACCGCCGTCGCCACCCCCAGCAAGGTCAGCGCGATCAGCGCCAGCACCTGCTCACGCAGCACCAGCAGGATCAGGATCACCACCACCGCCAAGAGCCCCGGAATCTCGCGCACCGTATGCAGCCAGCCGATCTCCTTGCCGGTGAACCCCGCCACCTCGATGACGAAGTTGTTCAGGAGCGCCGACCAGGTCGCAAAACTCAGCGGCATCGCGGCGGCCATCAGATACAGCAGAGCCTCCGGCCGCTGCCAGCGCGGCAAGCGGTCGGTGTCGGACAGGGGGACCAGGTTGGACATCCGCAGGACTTAGCCAAATCGGCGGGGAAGGCAAAGGCAAAGCTTGTGCCGGGCACAATCCTTGGCCACCCTGCGCTGGCAGGAGGGACCCACCATGTCAGACAAGATCGAAGTTGAAAACGTCGGCCAGCCCGGCAAGTCCTACCGGGTGGACGCCGCCAAATATGCCGAGATGCGCAAGGCGGTCCTGACCGTCACCCCCGCCGAGGCTCCCGGCATCACCCCCGCCCAGATCATCGACACAGTGAAACCCCACCTCTCCGAAGCCCTTTTCCCCGGCGGCGAGACCGCAGGCTGGTGGGTCAAATGCGTGCAACTTGATCTGGAGGCAAAGGGGGTGTTGAAGCGCGCGCCGAAAGCGCCGGTGCGGCTGTGGAAAGCCTGACCACCCCAGCCCCTACCCACCCTTCGCCCGGAATCAAGGCGCTTTAGCGCCGCCGGGCAGCGCCCGACCGCCCCCTCGGGCGGGCGCTTCTGCACCGTCAGCCTGCAGAACTTCGGTGGGAGGGGTTGACCCATAAACCGCCTAGAACTGCCGGTGCACGCCCACCCGGCGGTCGGGCGTGGCCCTGTGTTGGTGCGGGATAGGGTATTCGCGCATGGTTCAAACACCGTCGGGTGCGCTGCAGCGCACCGGCATATGGTGCAGGTTGCCTCGCTAAGCCACTAAAAGCTTCAAGGACGAGGGCCTGGTCCAATCCAAGAAGCTTGACCCCAGTTGACGGCGCCCCCTATCGTTCTGGCTATGAATAGAGTTCACATACACGAAGACGACGAAGGCATGAGAAGCCTTCACCCGGTGCAAGCAATCGATGACATCTACAGAGATATTTCAGCATCACAAGAACATGCTGAAAAACATCGTGCGCCAGATGGGATTGGATGGACAAAAGTGCGGGCCATACAGAGGCCGGCGGTTTCATTTGATGTTTTGGACGTCGAGGTAGGTTCACTAGCACGTAGCTTGGAAGATATCCTGCCTAGGATCAAAGAGTTTGAGATCGGGTTCGGAGAAAACAATCCGTTTCACTACATTCAGAACGATGCCTATTGTTATGGCTTGGGTCCACATCTCTTTATCAAGGTTGAGGAAGACGGCGGCAAGATCGAATCAATTTGGTTTGAGGCAAGACCAAAAAACCAGAACGAACTGGTGCTATTTCGAAAGGCGATTGAAGCCGCAGATCATCTACAACCACTGTCTATTGCGGACTACTGGCTTGATATGGTTGGTGCTGTCGCAGATCAGGATTTCTTGGATCGATACTGTGATGCAATCGCACGCACCTCGTTTAAGCGAGCACCTCTCGTAAAGCCTCCCGAAGCCCCCAAGACGATCGGGTTTAATCTTTCAATACTTCGGCGGTTGTTTGGAGGAAAATGATCCAGTCAAACGGAAGGAGAAGGCCTTACCTCCCCCCCCTCACAAAAAACTCTGCGGATCAATATCCACCGCTAGCCTTAAATCCCTCGGCAGCTTGAACTGCGCCAGCCACTCCGCCAGCGCCGCCTGCAACGGCGCGCTCTTCTC
>CAIXBE010000169.1 GCA_903917595.1 uncultured Rhodobacterales bacterium | reverse complement strand
TGGGCGCGATCTCGAAACGGCAGGACATCAGCCTGCCCTATTTGGAGCAGTTGTTCGTCAAACTGCGCCGCGCCGGGCTGGTCGAGGCGGTGCGCGGTCCGGGTGGCGGCTACCGGCTGGCGCGGCGACCCGAGGAAATCCGGATCTCGGAAGTCATGCAGGCGGTCGAGGAAACGGTGGATGCAATGCACACCGGGGCCGGGGCGTCGGGGGCGGTCTCGGGCAGCCGGGCGCAGTCCTTGACCAACCGGCTGTGGGAAAGCCTGTCGGCCAATGTCTATGTCTTCCTGCATCAGGTGCGGCTGTCGGATGTAGTGAAAAACGACCTGACCCCGTGCCCGGCCGTCCCGTCGCTGTTTAGGGTGGTGGACGAGGAATGACCGCTTTGAGCCCCTGGAAGGCACCGGAGGGTTTCACACCCTCCGGACCACCCGTGGGATATTTGTGCAGAGAGGAAGCTGCATGAGCCGTCTTTATCTGGACTGGAACGCCACCACGCCGCTGCGACCCGAGGCGCGGGCCGCGATGGCTGCGGCGATGGATCTGGTGGGCAACCCGTCCTCTGTGCATGCCGAAGGGCGCGCGGCCAAGGCACTGATCGAGCGCGCGCGGGCGCAGGTTTCGGCGGCGCTGGGGGCGGAAGGGGCCGATATCGTCTTTACCTCGGGCGCGACCGAAGCCGCGGGCCTGGCCTGTTCAGGGCGTGGGCTGGTCTGTGCAGCTGTTGAGCATGACGCGGTGACGGCCTGGTGCGCGGCTGATCTTGCGGTGGACGGGCAAGGCCGGGTGACGGTGACCGACCCCGCACGGACGGCGCTTCAACTGGCCAACAGCGAAACTGGCCTGTTGCAGAATCTGCCCGAAGGGCTGGCGGTCAGCGACTTGACGCAAGCTTTTGGCAAGGTGCCGCTGGCCTTCAACTGGCTTGGGATCGGCATGGGGCTGGTCTCGGCGCACAAGCTTGGCGGCCCCAAGGGCATTGGCGCGCTTGTGGTGCGGCAAGGGATCGAGGTTCCACCGCAGATCAAGGGCGGCGGACAGGAAATGGGCCGCCGCGCCGGGACCGAAAACCTGATCGGCATCGCCGGTTTCGGGGCCGCCGCCGAGGCCGCCGCCCGCGATCTTGCGAATGGCGTCTGGGAAGAAGTCGCCGAACTTAGAAATATTCTAGAATCAGAGTTGTCGGCCACGGCAAAAGAAACTATTTCAGTCGGGAATGGGACGCCCCGTTTGCCGAACACCCTTTGTCTGATCGCCCCGGGTTGGCGTGGTGAGACGCAGGTGATGGCGATGGACCTTGCCGGGTTTGCCGTATCGGCAGGCTCGGCCTGTTCCAGCGGCAAGGTGCGACCTAGCCGCGTGCTGACTGCCATGGGCTTTGACGAGGCCCGGGCGGCGCAGGCGATCCGGGTCTCGATCGGGCCCGGTGTTACACGAGACGACGTGTTGCGGTTCGCGCAACGCTGGACCGCCGCCTATGCCAAAGCCCGTGCGCGGGCCGCCTGAAAGGATACTGTCGATGACCGTCGTGCTGGACCCCACCGACACCCTTGAAGTCCGCGATGGCGTGGACCGCGAGACCATTGAAACCGTCCAGGCCATGGCCGGGAAATACAAATACGGCTGGGAAACCGACATCGAGATGGACTATGCGCCGAAAGGCCTGTCCGAGGATATCGTCCGGCTGATCAGTTCCAAGAACGGCGAACCCGAATGGCTGCTGGATTGGCGGCTGGCGGCCTATCAGCGCTGGCTGAAGATGGAAGAGCCGCACTGGGCGATGCTGAATTACCCGGAAATCGACTATCAGGACCAGTATTACTACGCGACGCCGAAAAGCATGGCGAAAAAGCCGAAGTCGCTGGACGAGGTCGATCCGAAGCTGCTGGCCACCTACGCCAAGCTTGGGATTCCCTTAAAGGAACAGATGCTTCTGGCTGGTGTTGAAGGTGACGCCGAGCCGCGCAAGGTGGCTGTGGATGCGGTCTTTGACTCGGTTTCCGTGGGCACGACCTTCAAGGCGGAACTGGCCAAGGCGGGGGTCATCTTCTGCTCGATCAGTGAGGCGGTGCGTGAGCATCCCGATCTGGTGAAGCAGTATCTGGGCAGCGTGGTGCCGCCGACGGACAACTTCTTTGCCACACTGAATTCGGCGGTCTTTTCTGACGGCTCCTTCGTCTACATTCCCAAAGGCACCCGCTGCCCGATGGAGCTTTCGACCTATTTCCGCATCAATGCCGAGAACACCGGCCAGTTCGAACGCACCCTGATCGTCTGTGATGAGGGCGCCTATGTCAGCTATCTGGAAGGCTGCACCGCACCGAAACGCGACACCAACCAGTTGCATGCCGCCGTGGTGGAAATCGTGATCCTGAAGGACGCCGAGGTGAAATATTCCACGGTCCAGAACTGGTATCCGGGCGATGAGAACGGGTTGGGCGGCATCTACAACTTTGTCACCAAGCGCGCCGATTGCCGGGGTGACCGGGCCAAGGTGATGTGGACGCAGGTGGAAACCGGGTCGGCGATCACCTGGAAATACCCTTCCTGCATCCTGCGGGGGGATGATTCTCAGGGCGAGTTCTACTCCATCGCCATCGCCAACAACGCCCAGCAGGCCGATACCGGCACCAAGATGATCCACCTGGGCAAGCGGACGAAATCGCGCATTGTGTCCAAGGGGATTTCGGCGGGCCGGGCGCAGAACACTTATCGGGGGCTGGTTTCCATGCACCCCAAGGCCAAGGACAGCCGCAACTACACCCAGTGCGACAGCCTGCTGATCGGCGACAAATGCGGGGCGCATACCGTGCCCTACATCGAGGTCCGCAACAATTCGTCCCGCGTTGAACATGAGGCGACGACATCAAAGGTCGACGATGACCAGCTTTTCTACTGCCGCAGCCGTGGCATGAGCGAAGAAGAGGCCGTCGCCTTGGTGGTCAATGGGTTCTGCAAGGAAGTGCTGCAGGCCCTGCCGATGGAATTCGCCATGGAGGCGCAAAGTCTGGTGGCGATCAGCCTTGAAGGTTCTGTCGGATGATGTCGTCGGACGCGCCTTTGGCAGGGAAAGCAAGCACGTCGGCGGATCTGTCCGACTTTGTACTGACTTTTCCCGAGGCTGAGGCGGAAGCCCTTCGATCGGCATTCGCGTCGGCAAACGAGATTCTGGAATACGGCAGCGGCGGATCCACCGTCGTTGCGGCGCAACTTGGCAAGCGCATAATCAGCGTAGAGAGCGACTTGGACTGGGCTGAACGGATGACGGCGACTCTTGCTGGAATTTCAGATCAGGCCCGGGTGCATTACGCTGATATTGGGCCAACCAGGCAATGGGGCTATCCAAAGTGGCGGGACGGCTTCGAGCGGTATCATGCCTATGCCCTTTCGGTCTGGGACCACCCCGAGCTTTCTGAACCCGACCTTGTTCTGATCGACGGCCGTTTCAGAAAGGCCTGCCTTGCGGCGGTTCGATTGCGTGCCAAACGAAAGACAACTGTCCTTTTTGACGACTATACAGAGCGGGGCTTTTACCACGCGGTTGAAAAGATAGCGACGAAAGAAGAAACGATCGGACGCATGGCGCGGTTTACCGTGATCCCTGGTCCGATACCGCCAGAGCTTACAACCGAAGTCATTGGCTGGTTTGCCGAAAGCCGATGAAGCGCCCTTATCAATCAGAGACAATAAAATGTTGAAAATCAATAACCTGCACGTCAAACTTGAGGCAGAGGATAAAGTCATCCTCCGCGGCGTTGATCTAAAGATCGGCCCGGGTGAGGTGCATGCGATCATGGGGCCCAACGGGTCGGGAAAGTCGACACTGTCCTATGTGTTGTCGGGCCGTGACGGTTATGAAGTCACTGCCGGTTCGGCCACTCTGGATGGGCAAGAGCTTTTGGAGATGGAGCCGGAAGCCCGCGCGGCGGCGGGCTTGTTCCTGGCGTTCCAGTATCCGATCGAAATTCCCGGCGTCGGCAACATGACGTTTCTGCGCACCGCCGTGAATGCGCAGAAAAAGTCTCGCGGCGAGGCCGAGTTGTCGGCAGGAGATTTCCTGAAACTGGTCCGCGAAAAGGCAAAGACGCTGAAGATCGACGCCGAAATGCTGAAGCGTCCGGTCAATGTCGGCTTTTCAGGCGGCGAGAAAAAGCGCAACGAGATCCTGCAGATGGCGATGCTGGAACCCCGGATGTGCATTCTGGACGAGACTGACTCGGGCCTTGATGTCGACGCCATGAAGCTGGTGGCCGAGGGGGTGAACGCCCTGCGAAGTGCGGGGCGGTCATTCCTGGTTATCACACATTATCAACGACTTCTGGACCATATCAAACCTGACGTGGTGCATATCATGGCGGCAGGCCGGATCATCAAGACTGGTGGTCCGGAACTGGCGCTGGAGGTCGAGGCGAACGGCTATGCTGATATCCTGAGCGAGGTCGGCTGATGGCTTTGGTCAAGGCAAGGGAAGACGCGCTTGCGGCGCGGCTTCTGGCGCTGGCTGCTCCTGATGCAGCGGGTTGGCTGGCGACGGCCCGTGCCGGGGCGCTAGCCCGGCTGCAGGCCATGGGTCTGCCGGCGCGGCGCGATGAATACTGGCGCTACACCGATCCTGCGGTGCTGAATGCACCCGACGCTCCGGTTGCGGCGCGATTTGAAGCCCGTGACGAATCCGCCCCCTTCGATGGGATGGACCGGCTGCGGATCGTCTTTGTCGACGGGGTTTTTGACGCCGATGCTTCGGATGACCTGACCCTTGCCGGGGTTCGGATCGAGCGTCTGGCAACCTCGGGCACCGCCGATATTCATTGGGCGCAAAGCCTGTATGGCGTGCTTGAGTCCAACGGCCAGATGCCGGTTGCGCGGCCCTTTGCGGCGCTGAATTCGGCCTTTGCGACGGATGGTGTGCTGGTCCACGTGACCGGCAAGACGGCCAAGCCCATATCGCTGATTTATGTGCACGAATCAGATACTTCTGATGCGATCCTGCACCATTGCATAAAGTTGGATCCCGGGGCTGAACTGACGCTTTTGGAAAACGGTCCCGCTGCGGCCCGGTTCTGCAAGGTGATGGAAGTTGACGTCGCCGAAGGCGCGAGTTTTCACCATGTCCGCCTGCAGGGCCGCGACCACGCGCGCCATGCGGTGACCCATCTTTTCGCCCGATTGGCGGCACGGGCTGAACTTCGGTCCTTTACCCTGACCGCCAACGGCCGTCTGACCCGCAACGAGGCGGTGATCGATCTTGCTGGAGCAGAGTCGCGCGCTCATCTTGCCGGGGCGGCAGTTGGTGACGGCGACTTTCACCATGATGATACCGTCTTTGTCACCCATGCGGCCCAGGCTTGCGAAAGCCGTCAGGTGTTCAAGAAGGTCCTGATGAACGGCGCGGTGGGCGTCTTTCAAGGCAAGATTCTGGTCAAGCAAAGCGCGCAAAAGACCGACGGCTATCAGATAAGCCAAAGTCTGCTTCTGGACGAAGACAGCCAGTTTCTGGCCAAGCCGGAGCTGGAGATCTACGCCGATGACGTGAAGTGCAGTCACGGCTCGACCTCGGGTGCGATTGACGAGACGGCACTTTTCTACTTGCAGTCGCGGGGTGTGCCACGGGCAGCCGCGCAGGGGTTGCTGGTGCTGGCCTTCCTGGCCGAAGCTATTCAGGAAATCGCTGATGACACGATTGCCGACGACATCCGCGACCGGCTGGAACGCTGGCTGAACCGCCACGCGGCCAAGGCCGGTAAATGAGCGTCAGCAATGACATGGTTGCCACCTGGCGGCGGCCGCGTGTGGTCTTTCGCCAGCACATGGCGCGGGGCGTGTCAGAGCCCTTTGCCTTCACGCTGCTCTTGGTGTTCCTGATCCTGACCATCATCGGCCAATGGCCGGTTGCCGCCCGCGAGGCGC
>CAIXBE010000168.1 GCA_903917595.1 uncultured Rhodobacterales bacterium | reverse complement strand
TACAACCCGCTCGAACTTGGTATGGTTGAAGGCATCAACGGTTCGGTCAACAACGTGATCACCGGCCTTGACGTGGCGTCGATGACCGCCATCGTCGGTAGCGTGTCTGCCGTCGAATACCTGCTGCCGACCGTCAACCTGGGCGCCATCTCGACCACCGTTCTTGGTGCCGTCAACACCGGCGAGATCACGCTGGGTGTGAACCAGTCGGTCGACCAAGCCAAAACCTCGACGACCGGTGCCTTGTCTTCGGTTGTAGAGCAACTCGGTGGCTCGGCTGACACCGGTGCGCTGGTCCTGAACATCGCGTCGAACATGACCGGTGTGAACGGCTCGATCAACAACACCATGACCGGTGTGAACGGTGCCGTAGGCGCTGCCTCCACCACCGTTCTGGGCGCGGTCAACACCGGCACGATCGTGTCGGGCGTGAACGCAGCCGTCGCCGGCATCGTCGGTGGCACCACTCAGACCTCGCCTGCGGGTCTCTGATCCTTTGGATCCTATTGCCGGGGCGCATGTTGCGCCCCGGCTACTTCTTACGCTCAGGGTGATTGCAGATGAACGGCCTAGCCAGACAATCTCGATCCACGCTAATCAACTATGTGACGGCAATCGCATTTTTCAGTTTTTCGTCAGTAGGACATGCAGCGACAACGCTTGAGCAACTGCTTGCCGCCCTTGAGGCGAATCCAATGCTGGAATACAATGGGATTTACCTTAACTATTCCGAAGTTATTCTTGATGGTGCGTCGTCGGCAATGAACATGATCGACGGATCTGTCATCGTCACCTACGGCGCGCAAGCGGTGATTGTCGGGCAAAGCACGACACCCGATGCTGAGCAATCCGAGGAAATGCAGGTTCCGCTGCAGCCGTATCCTTCACAAATCAGCACCAGTGTAATCGGTGGAAGCAATGTCGGGATGATCGAGATTGATCATGCCCCAAAATTTGTCGGTGTTGAAGGCGAGCTGGGCATGGCTTTGCCCGGGCAAGGCGTTCTTGTATTGAACAGAGCCAGCACACAAGCACAGATTGTCGGATCAGTGACCATGGATTTGAACGGCAACCCCCTTCCCACCGCCGAAATTTCAACCTCAGCCATCGGTGCCAGCAACATTGGGTCTATCTCAGTACATCTTCAGAACGACGGAGCGATTTTAGATCGCGGATTTAAATGATGATGGAACTCAATCGGATCCAAAAGGCCGTTGTTATCGCCGGATCTCTGTCTGTTTTTGCCAAAATGTCAGAGGCGTCAGTACTAGAGGAAATACTGCAGAGAATTGACAATATGGGTGGATCTCCACTTATGTTCGTCATCGCGAATATAGCGGAAACGACCGCTGTCATTTCCCTGGAAAATCGAAGCCTGCGCGCAGGGGACAATGTCATCATTGGATATGACGTCAATGGCATTCAGGTGAAGGGAACAGCCGGACTGTCCGGTCTGCTCGTTTCGCCGTCGATGGCCACCGAGTTGAAAAGCGGGCTTGCTGCGGGACTTTACCCACTGGGCAGTGCGCTTTATGATCTGCCACCCGCGGGTCAACTTTCACTGCATAACGAAGCCGTAACGGGTCTTTTGCTTAGCAATGCGCGCAGTTTGGCCATGAGCCGGATTGACGGTTCGGTGAAAAATGTCATCAACGGTCTGCTCTTTCCAGAACTTGTCCCTGCGACCCTTGTCCAGGTGTTTGATGCCGGGAATTCGGTGGTCGCTCAGCTTGACATAGATGACATTCGAACAACCGTTCTGGGCGCTGTAAACTCCGGCGAGATTGTCACACAATTGACCGCTGGCTTGCAGACACGGATTGAAAATGATCTGGCATTTTCTGGGATCAGCCAAGGGGCAAACATTGTTGTAGAGGAGGCGCTTGCGCGGGCGACGGCGGCAAATACATTGAATCTGAGCCAGATCGGAGGGGGGCCCGAGTCACAGTTGCTGGCACTGAACCTTGCCTCTTCTTCGACTGGCGTTAGTGGGGCCGTCATGAACCACGTTAACAACAAGAAAGTTGAGATCAGTGCAGTCGTAACTACGGTAATCGGTGCCGTGAACGACGGCGGGATTGGAGTTCGACCACAAAACTGATTTAAATTTTCCAACAAGATGCCGGATGCTTTCAGAAGTGATTTCAGACGAATGCGAGCCAGTCTCGTTTCCCATTCCCCACCTTTCGATCAGACAGCGAGAATGCGGCGCCACGCGGCTAGAGCGGCGGCGCGTGTTAGGCATCCATATGGTTCGCTAAGGCGATGTAGTTGGTGACATTTACCACCGACCCACCGCTTTTCCCTTTCGGCACTATCCGCACCTCGGCATTTGCAATCTTCGGCTTAAGCTTGTCCATCACAGTCGCCCGGCGTTCCCCATCGATCTTGATTTCTTCCATCACGCGAACGGCCTTGCCTTGCGCCCTCTCCGAAAAGTCAGACTTCAATTCGTCGGAACTCACATCCGCCACATGCGGACCCATTGCGGCCTTCAGCGCTTCGCCCAGCGATGTCTTGCCGTCTCCTTCGACGTCCACGATCACTGGTGCCCAGCCAATCTTCTTGCCGGGCTTTTGGGGCGTTATGTGCCATCCACTAGATGATCGTATCAGCGCCATCAGGCAGGAGGTTGTAAATGTGGGCGCGCACCATTTCGACCGCCTCATGCCCTTGCCAATCGGGCGAGGCAGGTGCGCCCGCAGACGATTTGCAGTCACGGGACTGCCCCGATCCAAAATGCCATCCAGCACATCGATCACATCGCGCTTGGTGATGCTGTGGATGTCACGACCGCCCCACAGGCCACGGACTTCACGCCGGAACATCGCAGCGACATCATCGCCGCGCCGGTTGTGACTGACATAGCGCTTCAGGAACAGGTCAATCACCGCAGCCATCTTGTCCCGATCCGTCTGGTCCGCAGCCCCAGCCTTGGCCTTCTTCTCGCCCGCAGGATCGCGCCCGTGGTCCAGCACATCCAGCGAGGCAGGCGCAGGGGCCCGAGCATCGGCCACGCCAATTGCCGTCCAGCGGCCCAGGGTCAGCTTGATCGCCTTGCCCTTGAAGCGATACCGCAGCGCCCAGGACTTCCCTCTGGTCGGCTTGACACTCAGGTAGAGGCCAGCAAGGGCAGCGTCCGGCAGTTCAAATCGCTTTTCAGGATCGGGGGCTTCACGGCCTCGACAAACTTGGTGGTCAGCGCCTTTGCCACGTCAATATCCTTTCGGGTAACGGGCTGGGTGTCAGTCGGGGTTGTATGAAAGCGTTACGCGAAATCCGAAAGCTTCAGAACAATAGCGCGATTTTCCCAGTTAAAAATGGTTTTTGGGACTGACACGGCAGCGGTGCGTTCTAACGTGATCGACCAAGTACGGCGGCGTTTCTTGAATGGCATTCAAGAGGTCGGGAGTTCGATCCTCCCTGGCTCCACCAACAAGACACTGTAAACGGGACGGTTCACACCGTCCCTTTTTCCATTTTAAGCTCCGCCATTCCTGAAGGTGACGGTTCAAGGGAATTGGGCTTCCCAATCACCTGCGGCTGCAAGATCCTGCGTCGAAAAAGACCGGGGATAGGCCCGACCCGCTCTGAAGCTTTTGATAACGAACCTTGAGCAAGTCGGGCATTCATTCCGCAGGTTGCGCCTTTGTCTTTGCCTTGGCCTTTCCCGGACGGTGAATTGCCCGCCACGCCCGCCGCTTTTCGCGCTGCCAGAACCATGGCCGGGGATGGTCCGCCGTGGTGACCAGCATCAGGAATGACGGAATCACGACCAGCGTCAGGACGGTGGCAAAGGTCAGGCCATAGACGATGGCCGACGACAGCGCGATCCACCATTGGGTCGAAGGCGCGCCGATGGTCACCTCATGGTGCAAAAGCTCGACGTTCAGGCCAAAGGCGATGGGCAGCACGCCAAGGATAGCGGTCAGCGCGGTCAGCACCACCGGGCGGGCCCGTTCGCGGCAGGTCTCAAGGATCGCCTCGACCTTGGGCATGCCTTCGCGGCGCAGGGTGACGAAGGTGTCGATCAGCACGATGTTGTTGTTCACCACGACCCCGGCCAGCGCGATGATCCCGATGCCGGTCATCACCACGCTGAACGGCTGGCCCATGATCATTAGGCCCAAAAGCACCCCGATGGTCGACATCAGGATTGCCGACAGCACCAGACCCACGGCGCGGAAGCTGTTGAACTGCGCCAGCAGCACCGCAAAAATCAGGAAGATCGCGGCGACAAAGGCCTTGGCCAGGAAGGCCATGGATTCGGCCTGTTCCTCGTCCTCGCCGGCCAGTTTCCAGCGGATGCCCAGCTTGTCCAGACCCGCCGCCTCAAGTTCCGTGGTGATCTGCGCATAGATCGCGTCGGCCTGAACGCCGGCCTTGATCCCGGCGGACACGGTCACGGTGCGCGCGCCGTCCAGCCGGGTCAGCGTGCCGGTGGTGGGGGCAGCGACGCGGGTGACAAAGTTCGAGATCGGGACCGAGCCATCCGCCGTCTGGATACGCAACTGGTCCAGTGCGGCAATGGTGCGGAACTCGACCGGCAGGCGCAGCACGATGTCGACGGCGTCATCGGATCCCGCCGGGCGGTAGTCCGACAGTTTCAGGCCCCCGGTCACCAGTTGCACCATCGCCCCCACAGTCGAGGGCGCAATGCCATAGCGCGCGGCAGCGGCGCGGTCGACCTGCAGTTCCCAGTCCACGCCGGGCGGCGGCAGGCCGTTCGAGATGTCGATGACATCGGGCACCTTGGACAACCGATCGGCCACCTGAATCGCGACCTCGTTCAGATAGGTCGGATCGTCGGCCGACAACTGGATCTGAATCGCGGTGCCGGTCGGCGGCCCGGCTTCGGGGACGGACACCTGAATATCCACACCCGGAATCCCGGTCATCGCCGCGCGCAGGTCGGTCAGGATGGCATTGGCGTTCTTGCGTTCCCGCCAGTCGACGAATTCATACTGGATCACGCCGATCACGTCCGGGTCGGTGTTATTGCCTTCGCCACCCCCGGCCCCGGTGCGGACATAGACGGTCTCGATCCCCGGCCAGCCCAGAATCCGCGCCTCGGCCATGGCCACCAGCGCGTCCTTTTCGGCAATCGACAGGTTGCCACGGGCTTTCACATTCAAGAGGCCAAATTCGGGTTCGACATTGGGGAAGAACTCCATCCCCTTGCCCTTGAAGGCATAGGCATAGGGCACCGCCACCAGCACGCCGATGGTCAGAAACAGCATGATGAACGGATGCCGCACGGCCTTTCCCACCACCCACATGTAGGCCCCGTCCTTTTTCTGTGGCGGGTGCTTGAAGGGTTTGGCGATCAGGGCGCCCAGCGCAGGCACGAAGATCAGCGCGTAGACCAGTGAGGCGGATAAAGTCACGATCAGCGTGATCGGCATGTATTTCATGAACTCGCCGACGATGCCGGGCCAGAACAAGAGGGGCGAGAATGCCGCGACCCTTGTCAAAGTGGCGGCGATGACCGGCCCGGCCATCCGGTGCGAGGCCATGGCAAAAGCCTCACGCTTCGGGACGCCCTCGTTCATGCGGCGTTCGGCAAATTCGGTGACTATGATCGCGTCATCGACCAGCATGCCCACCGCCAGGATCAGCGAGAACAGCACGACGATGTTGATGGTAAAGCCCCAAAGCGACAGCAACAGCATTCCCATCAGGAAGGACGCAGGGATCGCCAGGCCGATCAGGATCGAGGCCCGGGTGGACAGCGCATAGAGGATGACGATGAAGACCAGAATGACCGCCGTCAGCACCGAATTCTGCAGGTCCGACAGAAGTTGCCGGATGTCCTTGGACTTGTCCTGACTGAAAGTGACGACGGTGCCCTCGGGCAAAAGCGCCTTGAATTCCTCGGTCACGCGCTTGGCTTCGTCGACCGTCTCAATCAGGTTCGCGCCCGACCGTTTCGACACTTCGATGGCCACGGCGGGGGCGCCGTTCAGCCGGGTGATGCTGACCGGTTCCTTCAGCGTCGGGAAGATGTCGGCGATGTCGCGGACCCGGACGGTGGCGGTTTCAGTCGAGATCACCGGCAGGTTGGCCACATCGACGATGGTTTCCAAGAGCGACGGCACCTTGATCGCATAGCGCCCCATGTCGCCTTCCAGCGCGCCAGCGGCGACAAGCTGGTTGCCAGCGGCAAAGCCCGCCAGCAGGATATCGGGGCGCAAGCCATAGGTGGCCAGCTTGCCGGGATCGATCACCACTTCGACCAGATCTTCACGCACGCCCTGCAGATCGGCGTTCAGGACGGCGGGCAATTCCTCGATCTTGTCGCGAAGCTCTCGGCCAACGCTGGCAAGGGCGCGTTCCGGCACGTCACCGGACAAGGTGATGACCAGAATAGGGAACTCGGACAGGTTCACTTCGTTGACGGTGGGTTCATCCGCACCGTCGGGCAATTCGGCGCGGGCCTGCGCCACCTTGTTGCGCACATCCTCCAGCGCTTTGGACAGATCGGCCCCGGCCTGAAATTCGATCAGCACGTTGCCGCCGCTTTGGTAAGCGGTCGAGGTCATCTTCTTGATGCCGGTGATCGCCTTCAGCGCGGTTTCCATCGGCCGCAAAAGCAGCCGTTCGCTGTCTTCGGGTGAGATGCCGTTGTAATGCAAACTGACGTAAAGGATCGGGATCTGAATGTCCGGCTCAGCCTCTTTCGGGATCGAGACATAGGCCATGGCCCCTGCCAGCATCAGGAAGAGCAGGACCGAAATCGTCAGCCTTGCATTGGCGATGGCGGTTTCGACGATCCTCATTGTTCGGCCACGGTTGCGGGGACGACAAGGACTTCGTCACCGTTGCTAACCAGATCCTGACCGGCAACGATGATCCGCACCCCATCGGGGACGCCGACCACAACCAGACCTTCGGGCGTGTCGTCGATCACCTTGATCACAGCAAACTGCGCCAGATTGTCTGCGCCCACGACGCGCAGGCCAAGCTCACCGGTGCCCGACAACGTGATGATCGACCGTGGCACCACCACCGCGCGCAACGGTGGGGCGAAAAGCTGAACCTCGGCGGTCATGCCCGAGGGCAGGGTCAAATCGGGGTTCGGCAGCGCGATTTCGACCGGGAAGGTGCGGGTCGACGCCGTGGCCTCACGCGCGACGAGGCGGACGGTGCCGTCCATCACGGTGCCGTTGACCAGCCGAACCCGTGCCACCGATCCGACCGAGACGCTGGCAAGATCAATCTCGCTGACTTCGGCTTTCACGAGGATCGGGTCCAGCGACAGGATCGTGGCGACCGGAGTTCCGGTCTGCGCCCATTCGCCAAGCTCGACCTCCAGAGTGTCGACGATGCCGGTGAAGGGGGCCTTCAACTCCAGCCGATCGACGGCGGCGCGGGCGCGGTTCAGTTCGGCCTCGGCGGCCGCGTGGTTCGACCGGGCGTTGGTCAGCGCGGTTTCCGAGGTATTGCCGCCGGCGAACAGTTTCTCTGCGACCTCAAGTTCGCTGACCCGCTGGGCAAGGGCGATTTCGGCGATCTTGGCCTGGGCCAGCGTTTCCGGTCCCTCAAGCGTCATAACGATGGCCCCGGCTTCGACGGTGCCGCCCTTGGTCAGGCTTAGGGTCGCAATCACCCCTTCGGCCCGCGCTGCAAGGGCTGCGCGCTTGTCGGCGGCGGTGATCCCGGACAACCGGATCGGGCGAGCGTGGTCGACAAAGACCGGTTCCACGGCGGAAACCGTGCGCAGGATCGGGGCTGGTGCCGCCTCGGCAACCGCCTCGCCAGCGGGGTCGGTCGCGGCCTCGGCCTCTTCCGCGCTGCCGACAGAGGAAAACTCCCCCGTTGCAATCCACGCACCCGCGGCCACAAGGACGACAAAAGCGGCGGTTCGGTGAAACTTCAGCATCATGGGTCAGGTTCCGGCAACTTGTTGAAAAGAGGAGTATTTATGAACTTTACCCGCCGCACGCACACAGCAGGGCACCGTATCAGGCCAGGGCCAGCAAGGGTCGCGCATGTGATACGCCCGGGCCGCGCGAACGTCCAGCCCAGACGATAGATGGGTCACTGGCTTGACATATCAAGCCAAAGCGCCCATGTCCCCCCTGTCCGATGGCCGTGCCCGCGTGAGGCACCGAAAGCCCCGGACGTTCTGGTTCCCACATTCACGCAGGGGCGCCGCTTGCGGCACGGTCACGGGGCACAGGCCCCGGGGCGAGGGTCGCAGGCCCTTTGTTCGTTGGATGAAACCATGACCACTTTTGCCGACCTTGGCCTTTCGCCGCAAATTCTGAAAGCGCTGGAAAAGACCACGATGAAGGTGCCGACGCCAATTCAGGCGCAGGCCATTCCCCATATTATGCAAGGCCGCGACCTGATGGGTCTGGCGCAAACCGGCACCGGCAAAACCGCTGCTTTCGGCCTGCCGCTTCTGCACCGCATCCTCGACCTTGGCCATCCGCCGGGGCCGAAAAACGTGCGCGCGCTGATCCTTGCACCAACGCGCGAGCTGATCGCCCAGATCAAGGATAACCTTGAGATTTTCACCAAAGGCACCGCCGTCAAGGTGACGATGGTCGTCGGCGGCGCCTCGCTTTTCAAGCAGGCGCAGGCCCTGTCGAAAGGCACCGACATTCTGGTTGCCACCCCCGGCCGTCTGATCGATCTTCTTGAACGCGGCGACGTGTCGTTGGAAAAATGCGCCTATCTGGTGCTGGACGAAGCCGACCACATGCTGGACATGGGCTTTATTCATTCCCTGCGCAAGATCGCCAAGCACATCCCGCTGAAGCGCCAGACGTTGCTGTTTTCGGCCACGATGCCAAAAGACATCTCGGAAATTGCTGACGCCTATCTGCGCGATCCGATCAAGGTGCAGGTCGCCCCTCCGGGCAAGCCGATCGAACGTATTTCGCAGGGCGTCCACTTCATCCCGAACGGCGACAAGGCCCGCGTGCTTGAGGACTACCTGAAAAAGCACCCGGGCGAGCAGGCCCTGGTCTTTGGCCGCACCAAGCACGGGTCGGAAAAGCTGATGAAACTGCTGGCGGTCTGGGGCTTCAAGGTGGGTTCCATCCACGGCAACAAAAGCCAAAGCCAGCGCGACCGCACCTTGGGTGAATTCCGCGCGGGTGCGCTGGACGTGCTGGTCGCGACCGACGTTGCCGCGCGTGGCATCGACATCCCGACAGTGCGCCACGTCTATAACTTCGACATGCCGAACGTGCCGGAAAACTATGTCCACCGCATCGGCCGCACCGCGCGGGCTGGGGCGGACGGGTCATCCATAAGCTTCTGCGCCCCGGCCGAAATGGGCGAACTGCAGGCGATTGAAAAGATGCTGAAGACGCCGCTGCCGATCGTTGGCGGTGCCCCTTGGGCCGCCGATGTCATTGCCGCAGCCCCGAAGCCCGGTCAGAACCGGGGCCAGAACGGACGCCCAAGCGGCGGCCAGCGCCCCGGCAATGGCGGCCGTCAGGGCCAGAAGTTGACTGCGAAACCGCAAGGGCCACGCGGTCCGGCCAAACCGGCGGGACAAGCGCGCCCCGCAGGTCAGGGCAAGCCCGCAGGCCAGGGCAAGCCCGCAGGCCAGCGCCCGGCGGCAAATAAGCCGCAGGGCGGCACCTTTGTGCCCCGCCGCGACAGTAAGTGATTTTCGGATCAGCGGGATATTGAACGACAAAGGGGCAGCGTCACCGCTGCCCCTTTTTGTTGCCTGTAACAGCCTGCCTTAGCTTGCCTCGTCTTCAAGGTTCAGCTTCATCTCCAGCAGCACTTGCTGGATGGCCAGCGTCTCGCGCAGCAGCCGCTTGGCTTCGTTGATGGAAATCTTGCCGTCACCAATGGCCAGATTGTATTCCGCCATCAGCATCCCAAACCGTTGCGCCAGCGCCACCACGTCCTGATTGACGCCCGAGGTCGCAGGCTCGCGCTTTTCGGTGTCATAGGACAGCGTGATCCCGCGCAG
Source organism: uncultured Rhodobacterales bacterium (assembly GCA_903917595.1). GTDB lineage: Bacteria > Pseudomonadota > Alphaproteobacteria > Rhodobacterales > Rhodobacteraceae > Tabrizicola > Tabrizicola rara. The sequence goes on along the minus strand of CAIXBE010000168.1, from coordinate 17,703 downwards.
ATCGGCCAGAGCGCTGGTCACATGTGGGAAACGGCTTGACGACTCCAAAGCGGCCACTACGTCAATCGGCATGAAGCGATCGTCATGTTCGTTACTGTCGGAATAATAGCGACCAAGTGTGGCCTTCGACTTGCCGGTGATCGTGGCGGCAGCCTCGACGCCGACATCCTTGACCAAGGCTTCAGTATGTTTCTTCAGATAAGACGCAACGGACATAAGACCCTCACAACGCCAGTCGCAAAATGCGACCGGGGAACACGACATATTTTTTCCCATTAACCAACTGGTAAAGCATTGTCATGAATAAAGAGGTTCCGGATGTACCGGAACGTTAATGAGTGTGCCGATGTCCCCAGCATCGGCAATCGTGGGGTTCGTCGCATTCGTCCGGCTGGGACACAAAACCAGTCTCCGGTCGCGGTGCGGCGGACCCCATTTGCCGTTCCCGGTAAGCTACAGCAGATGCTTGCAGCCGGGCGGGGTGATGGGCTAGGAAATCCTCCCATGGCCAAGCTGTATTTCAACTACTCCACCATGAACGCGGGCAAATCGACCTCGCTGTTGCAGGCGTCGCACAACTACCGCGAAGGCGGGATGGAGACCTATCTCATCACCGCGCAGTTCGACCGCCGCGCCGGTGAAGGCCGGATTGCCAGCCGGATCGGCATCGGCGAAGACGCCGATACGTTCAGCCCCGACGAAGACATGTATCAAAAGCTGCAGGCGCGGTTTGCCAAGGGCCGCGTCGCCTGCGTCTTCATCGACGAGGCGCAGTTTCTGTCCAAACCGCAGGTCTGGCAACTGGCCCGCGCCGTCGACGACCTTGGCGTCCCGGTCATGGCCTACGGGCTGCGGGTGGATTTTCAGGGCAATCTCTTCCCCGGCTCATCTGCCCTTCTGGCCTGGGCCGACGAGATGCGCGAGGTTCGCACCATCTGCCATTGCGGCAAGAAGGCCACCATGGTCATCCGTCGCGGCCCTGACGGGCGGGCGCTGAAGGACGGCGAGCAGGTGGTGATCGGCGGCAATGAAACTTACGTCAGCCTGTGCCGCCGTCATTGGCGCGAAGCGGTCGAGGGTTAAACCCTCGGCGGGCGGGCAATCATCACCCCCGCCGCCACGATCAGCGCCATGCCGATCCAGGAATACCAGACCAAAGTCTCGCCCCAGATCGCCCAGGTCCAGAAGGCGGAGGCGGGCAGGATGACATATTCAAAGACCGACACCTTGGCCGCTTCGGCCATCTGATAGGCCTTGATCATCAGACCAACCCCCAACAGCGACCCGGCGGCCTGCACGAAGGTCCACCACAGGAAGGACTGGGTCGGCCACTCCGGCCCGCGGAACAGGAACTGCGCCGGACCTTCGGCAACTGTGACCGGATGCAGGCTTAGCACCGCCATACCGATCAGGCCGAACACCCCCAGCATTCCGAAGAACCCGGCCAGCAAAGTCTCGGCCGTCTCATCCTCGCACCATTGCCGGGTGGCGATGTTGCCCATGGCATACAGCACCCCGGCCAACACCGGCAACAGGGCGGCAAGGCTGGCGCCTTTTGTCACCTCGGGGCCAAGAACGATGACCACCCCGCCAAACCCGACGCCAACGGCTAACGCCTGCCAGCCGCTGATCTGCTGGCCATACAGGAACCGCTGGATCAACAGGACAAAGATCGGCGCGGTGAACAGGCCCGCCGCGACCTGCGCCACAGGCAGAAAAGCCAGCGCGCCGAAATAGATCACCATCGCCGTGCCGTGAATGGCGGACCGCGCTAGGACTGCGCTGAACCGTCGTGGGCGGAGCCGCATACCGAAGATCAGGGCGACCACGATCAGGATCACCAATGCCATCGCGGTCCGGGTAGCATGAAACTGCCAAAGGCCCGCATCCCGCGCGATCAGCCGGACATAATTGTCGGTAAATCCGATGACGCTGGCATAGACCAGCACGGCCAGCGCCGCCGCAAGGGTCCGGTTCGGGGTCTGGGTCATCTTGAACATCCGTTGTGCATCACCCCCTGATGCCTGCGCGGCAGGGTCAATGCCTGCCTGAACGCGACCTTTGGTGGGACTTCCAGGTCGCCGCCAATGGGTCACCGGCGGATTCTTGCAAGGGTCATTGTCGCGCGAGGCGGCTGGGGATAAGATTACCTGGAATTCGCCAGAGACCTTGCAGCCGATGACGGCGCTTAAAAAGTATCAAAGACTCGAATGCTTTGGCCTGTGGCGGCAGACGCCGCATGATCAACGGCGCGAAGTTCACGTCCGTTTCGGCGAAGCGACGCTGATCCTGGTCGATCCCAAAAGCGGCACCGCGCTTAGCCACTGGTCCTTGCCCGCGATCGAACGGCAGAACCGGGGCGAAGAACCGCCCGTCTTCGCCCCCGGTGCCGATGCGGGCGAAAGCCTAGAACTGTCCGACCCCGACATGGTGGCAGCCCTTGAAACCGTGCATGCCGCGATCCTGGCCGCAGTGCCGCGTCCCGGCCGGTTGCGTGGGATGATCCTTGCGGGCACCGCCCTTGCCGTGGTTGCCGGGTCCATCGGCTGGCTGCCGGGGGCGCTGGTGACCCATACCGCTTCGGTCGTGCCCTACTCCCAGCGCGCCGACATCGGCCAGCGCGCGCTGGACGATCTGGCCCGAGTTACGGGTTCACCCTGCAAGAACCAGCTTGGCCTGCGCGCTTTGGCCGGGTTGGCCGACCGGGTCTTTGGCCCCTTAGACACGCCGATCCTGTATGTGATGCCCGAGGGCGTCGACGCCCCCCTGCACTTGCCCGGCGATGTGATCATCCTGCCGCGCCGCCTGATCGAGACTGCCGATGGCCCCGAAGCCGCCGCCGGTGCCGCCCTTGTCGAACGGCTGCGCGCGCGGGCGCTCGACCCGATCATCCCTGTTCTGGAGCATGCCGGGCTGCGCGCGACCTTCCAGCTTTTGACCACCGCCGAACTGCCGGACACCGCACTTTCCGGCTATGGCGAGACTGCCCTTCGCGCTGCCCCGGCGGACCTGACCGACGATGTGATGATCTCGGCCTTCAAGACCGCCCAGATCCCGGCCACCCCCTTTGCGTTGGCGATGGATCCTGAAGGCAAGACACTTTCAGGCCTTCTGGCAGGCGATCCCTACAAGGGCCTTGCCCCGACGCCGCTGGTTCCGGATGAGGATTGGGTCGCCCTTCAGGGCATCTGTGACGCCTGATCGCTATAGCGAGAGCAACACCGCATCTGGAAACCCTGCCCCGCGCAATGCGTCGCGGACGGCCTTTGCGTCTGCCGCACTGGCAAACGGCCCGGCGAACACAGTAATCAAATTCGAGCTGCCGCCCTGCAACCATCCGCGCGTGGCCGGATAGCCAAGCGCCAACAGCTTTGTGACCGCCTTGTCGGCATTCTCGGCCACACCGAAACTGCCGACAGCGACAACGTAGTCACCCGCTCCGGCGGGCACCGTGTCTTTTGCAGGCTTGACCTTGTCCACCGGGGCAGCGGCGACCGGGGCGGCGTCCGGTTCGAATACCGTGGTATCAGCCCCCGCCTCGCCTGCGATCGGCACTCTGTTGCCCGACGGCGGATTGCCGCACATTATTGCACCGCCAGCCGACACCCGGATAACCCAGACCGGCTTTGCAGCGGTCCCGGCCCGGATGAAGGCGCAGCCCTGACTGTCGACATATTGCAGACCGCCATATCCCGCCGGAGGAAGCTCGGCCGGCTGAACCTCGGCCCGGGCGGCGACAGTCATCAGCAGCGCTGCCACCAGCCCCAGCCCAGCTTCGCCAAACCCGCTCATTTGGTTCCGAACATCCGGTCCCCGGCATCGCCAAGGCCCGGTACGATATAGCCGTGATCGTTCAGATGGCTGTCGACCGACGCGGTGACAATCGGCACATCGGGATGCGCCGACTTCATCCGGGCGATCCCTTCGGGCGCGGCCAGAAGGCACAGGAACCTGATCTGCTTGGCCCCGGCCTTTTTCAGCAGCGTCACCGCCGCCGCACTGGAATTGCCGGTTGCCAGCATCGGATCGACGACAATCGAAACCCGATCTTCCAGCTGGTCGGGAAGCTTGCAGTAATATTGCACCGGCTGCAGCGTTTCGGGGTCGCGGTAAAGCCCCACGAAACCGACCCTTGCGGCCGGGATCAGCTCCAGTATCCCGTCCAGCAAACCGTTGCCCGCCCGCAGAATGCTGATCAAAGCCAGCTTCTTGCCTTCGATCACCGGCGCGTCCATCGGCTCCAGCGGGGTCTCGATCCGCATCGTGGTCATCGGCAATTCGCGCGTGACTTCATAGGCCAGAAGCAGGCTGATCTCGCGCAACAGCCGGCGGAAACTGGCGGTCGAGGTATCCTTGTCGCGCATCAACGACAGCTTGTGCTGGACCAGAGGGTGCGTGACGACGGTCAGGTGATCCAGCATTCTCAGGCCTCCAGCAGTTTCGCAATTCCTGCCTTGGTATCGGCGTCACAAAAGGCCGCGTCAAGCGACTGGCGCGCGATGCGCCGGAATTGCGCCTCATCCCAGTCAAAGGCGCGGTGCAGGTTTTCGTATTCCTTCGACATCGTGGTGTGAAAGAACGGCGGATCGTCGGTCGAAATGGTGACCTTGCACCCCCGCCGATCCAGTTCGGCAATCGGATGGTCGCGGAAGCTAGGGTAGATGCCCAGCGTCACGTTCGACCCCGGACAGACCTCCAGCACAATGCCCTTTTCCGCCAGTTCATCGACCAGCGCCAGGTCTTCGATGGCCCGGACCCCGTGGCCGATGCGTTCGACCTCGAGGTCGCGCACCGCCGCGCGCACAGATTCTGGCCCGCCCCATTCGCCCGCATGCGCGGTCAGTCGCAAGCCCGCCTCGCGCGCGCAGTCGAATGACCAGCGGAAATCCTTGGGCTCGGCGATTTTCTCATCTCCGGCGATGCCGAAACCGACAATCCAGTCGCCCGCCGTATCCGCCGCGCACAGCGCGGTTTCCCGCGCCTTGTCCGGCCCGAAATGCCGGATGCAGGTGATGATCCCGCGCAAGGTGATGCCCATCTTCTGCTCGGCTTCCTCCGCTGCCTCGCGGATGGCATGCAGGTACTCGCGCCATGCGCCCAGATCGCGCCCGCCGCAGAAGTCAGGACTGAGGAAGGTCTCGGAATAGACCACCCCACTGGCTGCGGATTCTTCCAGCACCGCCAGCACCAGCCGCTGATAATCGCGCGGTGACTGCAGCGCCGAGGTCGCCGCCTCATACACCTTCAGGAAATCCCAGAAGTCCTTGTAGCGGTAATTGCCCCGCTCATCGAACACCCCGGCTATGTCCAGATGCTTTTCCTTCGCCAGCCCGGCGATGAAAGCAGGCGGTGCCGCGCCTTCCAGATGAAGATGCAGTTCGACCTTCGGCAATACCATCATGAAATCCTTCCCATTCCTCTTGGCGGCAATACTCCGGGGTCCGGGGCAGCGCCCCGGGGCCGGTCAAAGAAAGCTCCGCCCCGGCCCTTGAGCCGGCACCCCCAGATGCGCCGCCACACTGGCCCCCACATCGACAAACCCGCAAAGCCCGACCTCGCGCAGTCCAGCACCCCAGCCGACAACGGGCACCCGTTCACGGGTATGGTCCGTCCCACGCCAGGTTGGGTCGTTGCCATGATCGGCGGTAAAGATCGCAAGGTCACCCGGCCCAAGTGTGGCAAGGAACCGGGGCAAACCTGCGTCGAACCATTCCAGAGCGCGGGCATATCCGGCCACGTCGCGGGGGTGGCCGTAAAGGCTGTCAAATTCGACAAAGTTCGCAAAGGTCAAGGAACCGGCTTCGGCTTCCGTTCCCAAGCGGATCAAGTGTTCGAAAAGGTCAGAATCGCTTTTGCCTTTGTGCAGCCTCGAAATCCCCCGCATCGAAAAGATGTCGCCGATCTTGCCAACTGCATGGGTCACCCGGCCGGCACGCTGCACCCAGTCCAGCAGCGTCGGTGCGGGCGGGGCAATCGCGAAATCCTTGCGGTTGGAGGTCCGCTTGAAATCGCCGCAACTGCCGGTGAACGGCCGCGCGATCACCCGGCCGACCTTGCGGGCGTGCAGCATGGGGGCAAGATCGTGGCACAGCCTCAACAGCCGCTCCAACCCGAAGCTTTCCTCATGCGCGGCGATCTGAAAGACAGAGTCGGCACTGGTGTAACAGATCGGCCAACCGCTCCGCAGGTGTTCTTCGCAATGCGTCGCGATGATCGGCACGCCCGAGGCATGGCAGTTGCCAAGGATCCCTTCGGTGCCAGCCAACCGGCACACCTCGGCCACCAGATCCGCCGGAAACGCCGGCACGGTATCGGGAAAATAGGTCCAGTCCCAAGGCACCGGCACCCCTGCCAGTTCCCAGTGACCTGACGGGGTGTCCTTGCCGCGCGACACTTCTGTTGCCGCACCCCAAAGCCCCACCGGTTCGGCCGTAAACCCCGGCGTTTCCGCCCCTGAGGCAAGCTGGATCGCCGCCCCCAGTCCCAGCCGGTCAAGGTTCGGCATTTTCAGCAATCCGCTGCGCCCGACTTCGGCGCGACCTGCGGCACAGGCCTGCGCGATATGGGCCAGGGTGTTCGACCCCGCGTCGCCAAAGTCGGCCGCGTCGGGTGCACCGCCGCAGCCGACGGAATCCATCACGATCAGGAAAGCGCGCGGCATCAGCCGATCCTTTTCTGCACGAGGGCAGGTTCTTCCGGAGCTTCCGGTCCGATGCCATAGGCCGCCTGCACCGCCCTGACGGCTGCTTTTGCCGCATCTTCGGTCACCGCATGCACCATGGCCAGGGGCACGCCCGCGCCGGTTTCTTCGCCGATCCCGGCAAGGTTCGAGAGGCCGACCGAAGGATTGACCCGGTCACCTTCGCGCAGACGGCCACCACCCAGATGCACCACGGCATGACCCAGCGCTTCGCCGTCGATCTGGGTGACAAAGCCGCCGGACAGGGCCGGAACCTCCATCATCACCGGGGCTGACGGCAGCCGGTCGGGCCAGCGGTCGACGAAATCGGCGGGACCGCCTTGGGCCACGACCATGCGCCCGAAGCATTCGGCGGCGGCACCTGAGGACAGCGCCTCGGCAATCCGGCCTTCCCCGTCGGCAGCATCATGCGCTAGCCCGGCCAGCGCCAGCGCCTCACCGCCCAAGGCCACCGTCAGGTCCCAAAGCGCGGTGTTGACCGAGGTGCCGGTCAGCGTCTCCATTACTTCGATCACCTCCAGCGCGTTGCCCGCCGCGGTGGCCAAGGGCTGCGACATGTCGGTGATCAGGGCGCTGGTCATGCAGCCCGCGCCTTGCGCCGTGGCCACCAAGGAGCGCGCCAGCGCCTCGGCCCGTTCGGGCGTTTTCATGAACGCACCCGAGCCGCACTTGACGTCCAGCACCAACGCCTCAAGCCCTGCCGCCAGCTTTTTCGACAGGATCGAGGCGGTGATCAGGTCGATCGATTCCACCGTCGAGGTCACATCGCGGATGGCGTAAAGGCGGCGGTCGGCGGGGGCAAGGTCGGCGGATGCCGCGACGATGGCGCATTTCACATCCGTCATCTGCTTGCGAAAGGCGCTTTCCGTCAGACCGGTGCGAAAGCCCGGGATCGCCTCCAGCTTGTCCAGCGTGCCACCAGTATGGCCCAACCCACGACCCGAGATCATCGGCACATAGGCCCCGCACACCGCCAGCGCCGGGGCCAGCAGCAGCGAGGTGCAATCGCCGATCCCGCCGGTGGAATGCTTGTCGACCACCGGGCCGGGCAGGTCCCAGCCCATGACTTTGCCGCTGTCGCGCATCCCCCGGGTCAGCGCCACACGGCCCTCTTCGTTCAGGCCTTTAAGCAGCACCGCCATCGCAAAGGCCCCCGCCTGCGCGTCGGTCACAGCACCCGAGGCCAGTCCGGCGGCAAACCAGCTCAGGTCATCGGGCGACGGCTGGCCGCCATCCCGAATGCGGGCGATGATGCTGCGGGCGTCGGTCATGTGCGGTCCATGTGGGCGGCAGTAAAGACGCCGGGCAACAGATCGGCGACCGTCATCACCTTTTGCTTGCCGTCGGTGGTGCAAAGCGTGACGCGCACGTCCTGAGCCGCGAATTCGGCGATCTTCTGGCGGCAACCGCCGCAGGGCGGCACCGGGTCGGGGCTGTCGGCGATCACGCAAACCTCGGCAATCGCTGTGTCCCCCGCCGCAATCATCGCGGCAATCGCCCCCGCTTCGGCGCAGGTGCCTTCGGGGTAGGCAACGTTTTCCACATTGCAGCCGACATGCACCTTGCCGCTTGTGGACATCAGCGCTGCGCCGACCTTGAACCGCGAGTAGGGCGCGTAGGCACGTTCTCGCACGGCGGTTGCGGCTTGCAATAACGACATCGGGACCTCCTATTTGACCATTTGGTCAGATTGTGAGCCTGCCGCGCGGTTTGCGCAAGCGTTCAAAGCGGTCGTGTCCGCGGATTGCCGGGAAGCGTCACTTCCAGCAATTCCAGATCAGGGGTCGGGTTGCTGTAGCGGGTGGCCATGCCGGGCGGAATGACGAAGGCATCGCCGGGGGCAAGGCGGTAGGGGTCTTTCCCCTCACCCTCCAGCGTCATCGCGCCGGACATGACGAAGCTGAACAGGATGTCGCCGTCATGCGCGGTCCACGGCGCTGGCTGGCCCGTCGGGCGGGCGACCATTACGGACGCAACGCCACGTGTATTCGCGTGGATCGAGGTATCGCGCGCCTGAAAGCCTGGAATGCGGAAGGGGTGAAAGGTGCCGTCCTTGCCAATGTCATGCACAAACCGCTGCCCGTCCCATTCGCGGTCGGGGCGGTAGTGCGGCGTGGGCAGGGTCATCTCGTGGTCGATTTCGGTGACATGCTCGGCCGGGACGCCGATTTCCACCACCTGCACGCCTTCGGAATGCAGGACCTTGTGGCGGATACCGGGGGGTTGGATAAAGCAATCTCCGGCATGGATACGGCGGATATCGCCTTGATCTTCATACAGAACATCGACCCAACCCGCGACGCAGAAGATAAGCTGAAAGCCGACCTTGTGGAAATGCACCATGTCCGGCACCGGACCATCGGGCACGCGGATATGACTGGCGATCATCGCGCCGCCCAGACGGGTGGGGATCAGGTCGCGGTATTCCATGCCCGCGCGGCCGATCACCCAAGGGGCCTGATCGGCCAGACGGCGGACGACGAAGGCGTGTTGGGTCGCGGGGGTGACAACGGGCGGATTGAGTTCGTCAATCTCGATGCGGGTGCCATTCGGGGCAGTCAGTTCGCGCTGACCCCCTGCAAAACTGTCGGGGTCGTCGGTCAGGATGCGAATGGTTCCCGGGGCTTCCGTAGCGCCTTTCTGAATGCGCAGCCGCAACCCGTGGCCGGAGAGAACCGCCACTTCCGGGTTGTCGGCGGGAAAGATCGTGTCCAGCCGGAAGCCCAGCACCTTGGTGAAAAAGGGCAGATCATCGCGAAGCTCTTTCGTCGGCAGACGTATCTCGGCGCGTGATGCAATCTGTAGTTCTGGCATGGCATTCCCCGTGGTATGGCGGCATGGTGATTTGTGCGGCGCTGATTTGCAAGCGGCAGCGGATTTGGCCTGATCGACACTTGAAAGAACGGTTTGCGGAAACTGGTTTAACGTTAAACTATTTCCGCGGGAGGGGTGGATGGACGAAACGCGCAACGACAACGCACGCCAGGCGGCGCTGGATTATCATGAATTTCCCAAGCCGGGAAAGCTTGAGGTCCGCGCGACCAAGCCCTTGGCCAACGGTCGCGATCTTGCGCGCGCATATTCCCCCGGCGTGGCCGAGGCCTGCCTTGAGATCAAGGCCGACCCGGCGAATGCCAGCCGCTATACCTCCAAGGGCAACCTTGTCGCCGTGATCTCGAACGGCACCGCGGTCCTTGGACTTGGCAACATCGGCGCGCTGGCGTCCAAGCCGGTGATGGAGGGCAAGGCCGTCCTGTTCAAGAAATTCGCCAACATCGACTGTTTCGACATCGAGGTGAACGAGCCTGACCCCGAAAAGCTGGCCGCCATCGTCTGCGCGCTGGAACCGACCTTTGGTGCGGTGAACCTTGAAGACATCAAGGCCCCCGATTGCTTTATCGTCGAAAAGCTGTGCCGCGAACGGATGAACATTCCGGTCTTCCACGATGACCAGCATGGCACCGCCATCGTTGTTGGCGCGGCAGCCACGAATGCGATGATCGTCGCGGGCAAAAGCTTTGACACGATCAAGGTCGTGTCGACCGGTGGCGGGGCGGCGGGGATTGCCTGTCTTGAGATGCTGGTGAAACTGGGCGTCCGGCGCGAAAACGTCTGGCTGTGCGACCTTGAGGGGCTGGTTTACGCAGGCCGGGTCGCGCAGATGACGCCGCAGAAGGCGAACTTTGCCCAAGGCACGGCCGCCGCGACGCTGGCCGACGTGATCCCGGGGGCTGACCTGTTCCTTGGCCTGTCCGGTCCCGGCGTGCTGACGCCGGACATGGTCAAAACCATGGCGCCCAACCCGATCGTTTTCGCCCTTGCCAACCCGACGCCGGAGATTCTGCCCGACGCGGTGCGCGCCGTGGCCCCGGGTGCTATCATCGCCACCGGGCGCAGCGATTTTCCCAATCAGGTCAACAACGTGCTGTGCTTCCCCTTCATCTTCCGGGGCGCTCTGGATGTCGGCGCAACCACGATCAACGACGCGATGGAACTGGCCTGCATCGAAGGCATCGCCGCACTTGCCCGCGCCACCACCAGCGCCGAAGCCGCCGCCGCCTACCGATCCGAGACGCTATCCTTTGGCCCGGATTATCTGATTCCCAAACCCTTTGACCCCCGCCTGATCGGCGTGGTCGCCAGCGCCGTCGCCAAGGCGGCGATGGAAACCGGCGTTGCCGCCCGCCCCATTGCCGACCTGGACGCCTACAAACGCCAGCTTGACGGGTCGGTGTTCAAATCCGCCCTGATCATGCGGCCCGTCTTTGAGGCGTCCAAGCTCGCCACCCGCCGCATCGTCTTTGCCGAGGGCGAGGATGAACGCGTGCTGCGCGCCGCCAATGCGATGCTGGAGGAAACCACCGATCTGCCGATCCTGATCGGCCGCCCCGAAGTGGTCGAGGCGCGCTGCGAACGCGCCGGCCTTCCGATCCGGCCGGGCAAGGATTTCCATCTGGTGAACCCGGAAAACGACCACCGTTATCGCGACTATTGGGGCACTTATCACGAGCTGATGGCCCGGCGCGGCGTCACCCCCGACATCGCGCGGGCGGTGATGCGCACGAACTCTACCGCCATTGCGGCGATCATGGTCCACCGGGATGAGGCCGACAGCATGATCTGCGGCACCTTTGGCCAGTTCAACTGGCACCTGGGCTATGTCCGTCAGATCCTTGCGCGCGGGGGGCTGCATCCCGTTGCCGCGCTGTCCCTGATGATTCTGGAGGACGGCCCGCTTTTCATCGCCGACACGCATGTCCATTCGGAACCCACACCCGAACAGATCATGCAGACCGTCATCGGGGCTGCCCGCCACGTACGCCGCTTTGGTGTGACGCCAAAGATCGCGCTCTGCACGCAAAGCCAGTTCGGCAACATGGACAACGCCAGCGCCCGCCGGATGCGCGACGCGCTGGAGATGCTGGACGCCCGCGAACCCGATTTTGCCTATGAGGGCGAGATGAACCTGGATGCGGCCCTTGACCAGTCGATCCGCGACCGTCTGTTGCCCGGGTCGCGCTATGAAGGGGCGGCGAACGTGCTGGTCTTTGCCTCCTCCGAGGTTGCTTCGGGGGTCAGGAACATCCTGAAGGTCAAGGCGGGCGGGCTTGAGGTCGGGCCGATCCTGATGGGCATGGGCAACAGGGCGCATGTGGTGACCCCGGCCATTACTGCGCGGGGACTTTTGAACATGTCAGCCATCGCCGGAACCCCCGTCGCGCATTATGGGTAAGGGTTGCGCCTAGGTTGGACGGGGGGCTGGACAGAGCATCCATCCTGAGGCAATCTTTGCATTATGCAAAGATTTCGCCCTCGCCCCGGTTGCAAGGTCCCGCCGACAAGGCTCCCGGCATGACCGCACCCCCCCCCCGCGACTTTGACCCTTCACGTCTGGCCTGGCTGGTCGGGCTGGTCAACACCGCCGAAGCGCCGGCCTTGATCGCGCAACTGACCGCGGATCTTTGCGCCAGCGCCGATCAGATCGACGTGGCGGCCCCCGCCCGGGACTGGCTGCGCCTGCGTGAGGCAAGCCACACGCTTATGGCTCTTGCCGGTTATACCGGGGCGGCGGCGCTGCAGCGGCTGGCCGAGACCCTGAACGCCATCGCCCATGCCCAGGACGCTGAAACGCTGGACGGGGTATTCCCCGAAACGGCGACCGAACTTTCGGCCCTGATCATGGTCGTCCGGAACCTGCAACCGGTCGAAGCAGCGCCATGGTGAAGCCCGCATCTTCCGCCCGCGCGCCGATCCTGCTGATCGAGGATACGCTGACCCTGCAAATGGCCTACCGGTCGATCCTGGCCTCGGCCGGGCACCGGGTCAGCACGGCGGGCACCGGGGCCGAAGGTCTGGCCCAGTTTCGCGCCCTCCGCCCCAAGGTCGTGCTCTTGGACCTGATCCTGCCGGACCGTGACGGCCTGCACCTGATGCGCGAGATGCTGGAAATCCAGCCCGAGACCGCGATTGTCGCCATCACCGCCAACGGGTCAGTCAACCGGGCGGTCGAAGCGATGCGGGCCGGGGCGCATGATTTTCTGGTCAAGCCTTTCGACGAAACCCGTCTGCTTGGGGCGGTTCAGTATGCGACCTCGGCCCCGGCGACCCCTATGGCTGTCCAGCCTGAAAGCAGTTTCTTGGCCGACGGCTCCGGCTTCATCGGCTCGTCCGCGCCGATGCAGCGCGTCCATGTAACCATCGGATCGGTGGCGCGGTCGATGGCCACGGTGTTCATCACCGGCGAAAGCGGCACCGGGAAAGAGCTGTGCGCGCTGGCCGTGCATGCCAATTCGGCCCGCGCCTCGGGTCCGTTCATCGCGCTGAACTGCGGGGCGATCCCACAGGACCTGCTGGAAAGCGAGGTCTTTGGCCACATGAAGGGCAGCTTTACCGGGGCGATTTCCGACAAGCCCGGGGCGGCGGCAGCGGCGGATGGCGGCACCTTGTTTCTGGACGAGATCTGCGAAATGGCCCCCGCGCTGCAGACCAAGCTTCTGCGGTTCCTGCAAACGTCGACGGTGCAGCCGGTGGGTGCGACGCGGCCGCGCCGGGTGGATGTGCGCATCGTCTGCGCCACCAACCGCGACCCGATGGAGGCGGTGCGGCGCGGTGACTTCCGCGAAGACCTGTACTATCGCCTCTATGTCGTGCCGGTCCACATGCCCCCCCTGCGCGACCGGGGTCAAGATGTGATCGAAATCGCCGAAGCCGCGCTGATGCGGTTTTCCTTGGAGGAGGGGCGCAGCTTTCTGGGGTTCAGTCCCGATGTCCGCAGCCTGTTGTCGACCCTGCCCTGGCCCGGGAACGTGCGGCAGCTGTTGAACGTGATCCGCAATGTCGTGGTGCTGAACCCGGGCGGCTGGGTCACCCGCGACATGCTGCCGCCGGGGTTGGCCGATGTCCGGACCGGCGGGCCGGCCGCGTTGCCCCCGACCGGTGGCGCTGCGGTTGCAGTCACCGACAGCCTTGTCGGCCTGACCTTGGCAGAGGCCGAACGGCGGCTGATCGAGATTACTTTGGCGCGGCATGCGGGGTCGGTGCCCAAGGCGGCGCGGGTGTTGGATGTCTCGCCCTCGACGCTGTACCGCAAGATCGAAACCTGGAAGGCGCTGCCGGACTGACCCGGCGCAAGTCGGAATTCGCAGAATTCCGGTCCGGAAATCGAACGATTTCCGGCTTGCGCCCTTTTCAGACGAATTGCTCGCCGATCAGCCGTTCTTCCAGACCGTGGCCGGGGTCAAACAGCAGCCGGTGGCTGATGCTGGCGTCCGAGGAAACCTCGACGCTGACCACATCGCGGACCGATGACCGGCTGTCGGCATCGGCCATGACCGGGCGCTTTTCCGGCTCTTGCACATCGAACCGCACCAGCGCGCTGCGCGGCAGCAGGGCCCCGCGCCAGCGTCTGGGCCGAAAGGCCGCCATGGCGGTCAGGGCCAGCACATCCGACCCGATCGGCAGGATCGGGCCATGCGCCGAGTAGTTATAGGCGGTCGACCCCGCCGGAGTCGCCACCAATGCCCCGTCGCAGACCAGTTCCGCCAGCCGTTCGCGCCCGTCGATGCTGATCCGCAGCTTGGCTGCTTGCGGGCCTTGTCGCAACAGCGAGACCTCGTTGATCGCCAAAGCCTCGGTCGCGGTGCCATCCACGCTGACCGCGTGCATCCGCAGAGGGTTGAGGACGGCTTCCTCGGCACCGTCCAAGCGCAGGTGCAGATCGTCCTCGGCGTAATCGTTCATAAGAAAGCCGACGGTGCCCCGGTTCATTCCGTAAACCGGCCGCGACAGCGCCCGGCTGGCATTCAGCGTCTGCAGCATGAACCCGTCACCGCCCAGCGCCACGATCACATCGGCATCAGCCATTGCCACCTGGCCATAGCGGTCGCACAGCCGGTCCAAAGCCGCGCGCGCGGGGGGCGTGTCGCTGGAAACAAAGGCGATCCTGCGGGTCGGGTCCATCGCGCGCTCCTGGAATGGTCGGTTTAACTTGCCGTCGGATGGGTCCGCGACGGGTCAGTCGTCGTCACCATCCCCACCCGGGTCCTTTGCCTTCCCGAAGTTGGCGTTAAAGGCGATGGTCACCCGGTTGTCGTCAGTCTGGTTGGGATAGACCCAATGCACAAGGTAGGACGGGAACATCACGATCTCGCCTGCTTCGGGCCGGATCTTGCGTTTTGACCGAAAGGCGCGGGCCTTGAAGATGCGCCAATGCGGCAGGTCGCTGCGCGGGTCCAGAAATTCGATCATCCCCGAGTTGCCCTGTTCGACTGCGGGTTGTGAGACGTAATAGACCCCCGACCAATGCGCCCCGGGATGGGTGTGAGGCGCGTTGAACCCGCCGGGCGGGCTGATATTCATCCAGGCGAACATCTTCAATCCCATCGTCGACGCATCGACCTTGGGCGCGATCTTCCGGGTGGCCTCCAGCACAGACGCCTCGGCCAGCGCGCGCAACCGGACGATGCAGGGCACCGGGCTTGCAAAAAGGTTGCCATCCGAATGCCAGCCGCCCCGGTTCGACTTCTGGATGCCTTCGCTGATGGCCCGCAGGCGCGCGCCTTCGGCCAGAAGCTCGGCATCCAGTTCGGCGTGATCCGGCACGCTAAAGCGCAAAAGCGGAGTAGAAAACAGCAATTCAGAGGATTGGAGTTCAAGCATCATCAGGACCCTGCAAGCAGCTTTTTCAAATTCCTGCTTGAATTTTTGGTGCGACGCAAGCACGCCAATGGGAACGTGACACATCCCCGCCGACCCCCGCGGGCAACAAGGATCGGCCCATGCCAGTCATCCGCCGCGCCACCCCGTCCGACATCGACCGCCTGATCGAAATCCGCGCCGCGGTGCGCGAGAATGTGCTGTCCGACCCGGGATCGGTCACCCGGGCCGATTACGACCGGTTCGTCGGTCAGGCCCGAGTCTGGGTTGCCATGGTCGGCGACCAGATCACTGGGTTTTCGGCCAGCGACGAACGCGACGGTTCGATCTGGGCCCTGTTTGTCGATCCAGCCCACACCGGCCGGGGGATCGGGACCATCTTGCTGAACTGCGCCTGCCGCGATCTGCGCGCCGACGGCTTTGCCGTGGCCCGGCTGGGCACCGACCCGGGCACCGTTGCGGACCGGCTGTATCGGCGGCTTGGCTGGCAGGCTGTCGGGCGCGATCACAGCGGCGAAGTGGTCTTCGAATTTGCGTTGCACGTCGCGGAAGATATCCTTGACTCACCTGCGAGCAAGATTATTTCGTGACCATCGCGGCACATGTCGTTTTCCCGCCTTTCCCGGCGTCGTGGCATGATCTAGATATCCGCACCAATTTTCAGCCGAGAGGACCAGACGATGAGCACTCAAGCCCGCGATACCGGCTTTTTCACCGAAGCCCTGTCCTCTCGCGATCCCGAATTGTTCGGGTCCATCACGCAAGAGCTTGGCCGCCAACGCCACGAGATCGAGCTGATCGCGTCGGAAAACATCGTCAGCCGCGCCGTGATGGAGGCGCAGGGGTCGGTGATGACCAACAAATACGCCGAAGGCTATCCGGGGCGGCGCTACTATGGCGGTTGCCAGTATGTCGATATCGCCGAGAACTTGGCCATTGAGCGGGCAAAGGCCCTGTTCGGGTGCGGCTTTGCCAATGTGCAGCCGAACTCGGGCAGCCAGGCCAACCAGGGCGTGTTTCAGGCGCTGATCAAGCCCGGCGACACCATCCTTGGCATGTCGCTGGACGCGGGCGGCCACCTTACCCACGGCGCGGCGCCGAACCAATCGGGCAAGTGGTTCCATGCGGTGCAATACGGGGTGCGTAAGCAGGACCTGACGCTGGATTACGACCAGCTTGCCGCCCTTGCGACCGAGCACAAGCCAAAGCTGATCATCGCCGGTGGCAGCGCCATTCCCCGGATCATCGACTTTGCCCGCATGCGCGAGATTGCCGACAGCGTCGGGGCCTACCTTCTGGTCGACATGGCGCATTTCGCGGGCCTTGTCGCGGCTGGCATCTACCCCTCGCCCTTTCCGCATGCCCATGTGGCGACCACCACCACGCATAAAACTCTGCGCGGACCGCGTGGCGGCATGATCCTGACCAATGACGAGGATATCGCCAAGAAGGTGAATTCGGCGATTTTCCCGGGCATTCAGGGCGGCCCCCTGATGC
Organism: uncultured Rhodobacterales bacterium; assembly: GCA_903917595.1. Taxonomy (GTDB): domain Bacteria; phylum Pseudomonadota; class Alphaproteobacteria; order Rhodobacterales; family Rhodobacteraceae; genus Tabrizicola; species Tabrizicola rara. Next base: position 851 of record CAIXBE010000168.1, on the reverse strand, counting down.
ATGTGATCGCGGCCAAGGCCGTGGCCTTTGGCGAGGCGCTGCGCCCCGGCTTCGTCGATTACCAAAAGCAGGTGGTGAAGAACGCTCAGGCCCTGGCGGATGAACTGATGAAGGGCGGCCTTGATATCGTCACCGGCGGCACTGACACCCACCTGATGCTGGTCGACTTGCGCCCGAAAGGCGTGAAGGGCAACGCGACCGAAAAAGCCTTGGGGCGCGCCCACATCACCTGCAACAAGAACGGCATCCCGTTCGACACCGAAAAGCCCACCATCACTTCGGGCGTCCGCCTCGGCACCCCCGCGGGCACCACCCGCGGCTTCGGTGAGGCTGAATTCCGCCAGATCGGCCGCTGGATCATCGAGGTGGTCGAAGGCCTTTCCGCCAACGGCGAAGACGGCAACAGCGCGGTCGAGGCCTCGGTGAAAGCCAAGGTCGAGGCCCTGTGCGAAAGGTTCCCGATCTATCCGGGGCTGTAAGGCCGGTCATACCGTAGGGTGGGCAATCTGCCCACCGCGCGCCCCCCCTAAAACACCCGGAACGCAGGCGATCCATGCGTCTGGACACGAATCCAAGCTATGAATCAGAGCTCTTGCAGATCACCTGAGAGCACTTCATCTTGAACCCGGGTGAGCATTGCCGAAACGCTCAATCCTCGATTCATTCTCGCTACATATGGCGCTCGGATCAATGTTTGGTCACCGAGGCTATCTGCTATTCCGTCTGCCAGCCCGGCAATCGGATCGCGTCGGTCCCAAATGAAAACATCACACTCGTTGTTGAATCGGGGACCCGTCGAGAACGCATTTCTCGTCATGTTCGAACTTCCAACAATGCCGATCTTCGGGACT